>NZ_QKRS01000009.1:0-115657 GCF_024261405.1 Pseudomonas sp. FBF18
CGTCACCGATACACGCTTGCGTCCTCCCACACGGGGAATGCGCTTCTCTATAGAAGGCACTCTCAGCAGCATCAACAACCCACCGATGACCGCGTACACCGTCCATTCCTTGAGGTCTGCGCGCACTATCCACAGAAAATGCAGCAGCCCCAGACCCAGGATCACGTAAACAAGCCGGTGCAGCTTCTTCCACCGCGCGCCCAAGCGGCGCTGGCTGTAGCGGTTGGAGGTCACCGCCAGTGCCAGCAGCCCGACAAGCGCCAAACTCCCAACAATGATGTAAGGGCGCTTGCGCAACTCGACGCCCAACTGCCCCCAGTCCAACCCGAGGATAAAGAACAGGTAGGCACACAAGTGCATCAGCACATAGGCAAAGCACCACAGGCCGAGCTGCCGGCGCACCACGATCCAGCCAGCCCAGCCTGTCAGCTTCTGCAACGGCGTCATGCAAAGCGTTACCAGCAGCATGACCAGAGCACCCTGCCCCATCCTGTCCACCAGCACCTTGCCCGGATCGGGGCCCAGCGCATCGAGCACAGCCTGGGCCAGCCAGTACAGCGGCCAGACACAAGCCAACAGAAAGGCCGCGAAACGAAACAGTGGATAGCGCATCAGTAGTTCTTCCGCAGGTCCAGGCCGCTATATAAAGAAGCCACTTCGTCCGCATAGCCGTTGAACATCTGCGTATCGCGAACGTTGGGGCTGAACAGGCCGCTGGGCAGCCTGCGCTCACGGGCCTGGGTCCAGCGCGGGTGGTCCACCGTGGGGTTCACGTTGGCATAGAACCCGTACTCTTCAGGCGCGATGTTCTGCCAGGTGGTGCGCGGCTGCTGCTCGACCAGGCTGATACGCACGATGGACTTGATGCTCTTGAACCCGTATTTCCACGGCACCACCAGGCGCAGCGGCGCACCGTTCTGGTTGGGCAGTTCGCGGCCATACATGCCCACCGCCAGGATGGCCAGCGGGTTCATCGCCTCATCCAGCCGCAGCCCTTCCACATAGGGCCAGTCGATCAGGGCGAAGCCCGAACGCTGCCCGGGCATGTGCTTTGGATCCTGCAGGGTTTCGAAGCGGATGTACCGGGCCTTGGAGGTCGGTTCCACCTGCTTGAGCAATGCCGAAATCGGAAACCCCAACCAGGGGATCACCATCGACCAGGCCTCCACACAACGCAGCCGGTAGATGCGCTCTTGCAACTGATAAGGCTTCATGAAGTCTTCGAGCGCATAGCGGCCCGGCTTACCGACCTCGCCATCCACCACCACCGTCCATGGCGAAGTCGGCAGCGCACCCGCGTTGGCAGCAGGGTCGCCCTTGTCGGTACCGAACTCGTAGAAGTTGTTGTAGTGCGTGGCATCCTTGAACGGCGTGATCGCTTCACCCTTGACCGTTACCGCCTGCCATTGGGTGCCCGGCAGTTTTTCGGCAAACCAGTTGGGGGCAGCACCGGCGTCGACGTCCGCATACTGCGAAACCTCGGCGGCAGCGGCCCAGCGCGGCAAGCTGCCGACCGCCAATGCAGCCGCAGTGCCACCCAGCAGAGCGCGTCGGGAGAGATAGAGGGACTCAGGCGTGATATCCGATTCTTTGCAGTCGGAAGGCCGGGACAGCTTGATAAGCATAAAGACTCCGTAGAACCGGTGAGCTGATGCACCAGTAGACTACGGAGCCTTGGGGAAATTACATCACTGCTCGGTGGTTTTCTTGCGACGCGAACGCAACAGGTACTGGATAGGACCCGACGCGGCATACGCGAGGAAAATCAGCAGCAGAATGCGTGGCGGATCGCTGAACACCACCGCGAACACCAGCACCACCACAAGGATCGCCACAAACGGCACCCGCCCCTTGAGGTCCAGCTCCTTGAAGCTGTTGTACTTGATGTTGCTGACCATCAGCATGCCGGCAGCCGCCACCAGCAGCGCCACCAGGAACGAGAGCTTGGAACCCTGGATGCCATAGTCGCTGAACGCCCAGACCGTACCCGCAACCACGCCGGCTGCCGCCGGGCTGGCCAGGCCGATGAAGTAGCGCTTGTCGGCCTTGCCGACCTGGGTATTGAAGCGTGCCAGACGCAATGCCGCACCCGCCACATAGATGAAGGCAACCATCCAGCCGACCTTGCCCATGTCACCCAGCGCCCAGCCGAAGGCCAGCAACGCCGGGGCCACGCCAAAGGCGACCATGTCGGACAACGAGTCGTACTCGGCGCCGAAGGCGCTCTGGGTGTTGGTCATGCGGGCAACACGCCCGTCCAGACCATCGAGCACCATGGCGACGAAGATCGCGATGGCGGCGAAAGCGAAGTACTTGCTCGCTTCGCGCGGATCACCGGCACTCAGGGCGCTCTGCGCACTCATGGAGTTGATGATCGAATAGAAACCGGCGAACAGGTTCGCAGTGGTGAACAGGTTGGGCAGCAGATAGATGCCGCGATGCCGTACCTTGCGTCCTTCGGCGTCATGCCCTTCTTCAACATGCTCATCGATCGGTAGCAGGCTTTCGGCGTCAGAGGCCTTGTTCGGCTCTTCGGGACGTTCGCTCATGGACATTACCTTGCAACGGTTTGGAAAGTTTCGACAGACGTCTGCGACGAGGGTTCGCCGGCAAACGATGAAGCTTTATACCAGAAGCTGACTGCCTAAACGAAAAAACGCGGCCGAAGCCGCGTTTTCATCGCATCAGATCAAGATCAGTTCTTGGCCTTGTCGACGATTTTGTTCGCTGCGATCCAAGGCATCATCGAGCGCAGTTGCTCGCCGATGACTTCGATACCGTGGGCAGCGTTGTTGCGACGCTTGGCGGTCATCGAAGGATAGCCGGTAGCGCCTTCGCTGATGAACATCTTGGCGTATTCGCCGTCCTGAATGCGTTTCAGGGCATTGCGCATGGCCTGACGGGATTCGGCGTTGATGACTTCAGGGCCGGTCACGTACTCGCCGTATTCGGCGTTGTTGGAGATCGAGTAGTTCATGTTGGCGATACCGCCTTCGTACATGAGGTCAACGATCAGCTTCAGTTCGTGCAGGCACTCGAAGTAGGCCATTTCTGGCGCGTAGCCCGCTTCAACCAGGGTTTCGAAGCCGGCCTTGACCAGCTCGACGGTACCGCCGCACAGAACGGCCTGCTCGCCGAACAGGTCGGTTTCGGTCTCGTCCTTGAAGGTGGTTTCGATGATGCCGGTACGGCCGCCACCAACGCCTGCGGCGTAGGACAGGGCAACGTTCTTGGCATTGCCGGAAGCGTCCTGGTAGATGGCGATCAGGTCAGGGATACCGCCGCCTTTCACGAACTCGGAACGCACGGTGTGACCAGGCGCTTTTGGCGCGATCATGATCACGTCCAGGTCAGCACGTGGAACGACCTGGTTGTAGTGGATAGCGAAACCGTGGGAGAAGGCCAGGGTGGCGCCCTTCTTGATGTTCGGCTCGACTTCGTTCTTGTACAGCTGCGACTGGAACTCGTCCGGGGTCAGGATCATGACCAGGTCGGCACCGGCAACAGCGCTTGCCACGTCAGCCACTTTCAGGCCGTGGGCTTCGGCTTTGGCAACGGTGGCCGAACCTTTACGCAGACCGACAGTGACATCCACACCGGAGTCTTTCAGGTTGCACGCTTGAGCGTGGCCCTGGGAACCGTAACCGATGATGGCAACTTTCTTGCCCTGGATGATCGAAAGGTCGCAGTCTTTGTCGTAGAAAACTTTCATGAAAATACCCCTGGTTATCTCGGCCCTTTCAGGCCATTCGCTAATTTTTTGAGTTAGATGCTGAGCACTTTGTCGCCACGGGCAATGCCGGTGACACCACTGCGTACTGTTTCGAGAATGGACGCGGTACCAATCGACTGGATGAAGCTGTCCAGCTTGTCGCTGGTGCCCGACAGCTGCACGGTATAGACCGTGCTGCTGACGTCGACGATCTGCCCACGATAGATATCGGTGGTGCGCTTGATCTCGGCACGCTGCGCACCCGTGGCCTTGATCTTGACCAGCATCAGTTCACGCTCGATGTGCGCGCTTTCCGACAGGTCGACCAGCTTGACCACTTCAACCAGCTTGTTCAGGTTCTTGGTGATCTGCTCGATCACCTCGTCATGACCAACCGTGGTCAACGTCAGGCGCGACAGGGTCGGGTCTTCGGTCGGGGCGACGGTCAGGCTTTCGATGTTGTAGTTGCGCTGCGAGAACAGGCCGACCACACGGGACAAGGCACCTGGTTCGTTTTCCAACAGCAGGGAAATAATGTGCCGCATGATTAGGTCCGCTCCGTCTTGCTCAGCCACATATCGCGCATCGAGCCGTCTTTGATCTGCATCGGGTAGACGTGCTCGCTGTTGTCGACCTGGATATCGATGAACACCAACCGGTCTTTCATGGCGAAGGCTTCCTCGAGCTTGGGCTTGAGGTCCTTCAGGTCGGTGATGCGGATACCCACGTGACCATAGGCTTCGGCCAGCTTGACGAAGTCAGGCAGCGATTCCATGTAGGAGTGCGAGTGACGGCTGTTGTAGGCCATGTCCTGCCATTGGCGAACCATGCCCAACACGCCATTGTTCAGGTTGACGATCTTTACCGGCAGGTCGTACTGCAGGCAGGTAGAGAGCTCCTGAATGTTCATCTGGATGCTGCCCTCGCCGGTGACACAGGCAACGTCCTGGTCCGGGAAGTTCAGCTTGACGCCCATGGCCGCCGGGAAACCGAAGCCCATGGTGCCCAGGCCACCGGAGTTGATCCAGCGGTTCGGCTTGTTGAAGCGGTAGTACTGCGCCGCGAACATCTGGTGCTGACCCACGTCGGAGGTGACGAACGCATCCCCCTTGGTGACTTCGCACAGGGTTTCGATCACGGTCTGCGGCTTGATGACGCTGCCATCGCCCTTGTTGTACGGGAACATGATGCCGTCGCCACGCCATTCGGCAATCTGCTTCCACCAGGCATCCATCGCCGCCTGATCAGGCTTCTCGCCGATTTCGCGCAAGGTGGCGAGCATTTCGCTCAACACGCTCTCGACCGGACCGACGATAGGCACATCGGCCTTGATGGTCTTGGAGATCGATGCCGGGTCGATGTCGATGTGGATGACCTTGGCATTCGGGCAGAACCGCGCCGGGCCGTTGACCACACGGTCGTCGAAACGCGCACCGACGGCCAGGATCACGTCGGCATGGTGCATCGCCAGGTTGGCCGTGTAGCTGCCGTGCATGCCGAGCATGCCCAGGAACTGACGGTCGGTGCCCGGATAGCCACCCAGCCCCATGAGGGTATTGGTGACCGGCAGGTTGAGCAGTTGCGCGACCTCGGTCAACGCAGCCGAGCCACCACCGAGGATCACGCCACCGCCGGAGTAGACGATCGGACGCTTGGCGGCCAGCAGCATCTCGGCGGCCTTGCGGATCTGACCCGAGTGCCCGCGAACGGCCGGGCTGTAGGAGCGCAGCTTGACCTTTTTCGGGTAGACGTACTCGAACTTCTCGGCCGGGTTGGTCATGTCTTTCGGAATATCGACGACAACCGGGCCAGGACGACCGGATTCAGCCAGGTAGAAGGCTTTTTTCAGGATTTCAGGAATTTCCGAGGCATGTTTGATCATGAAGCTGTGCTTCACGATCGGCCGCGAGATACCGATCATGTCGGTTTCCTGGAAGGCATCGGTACCGACCATGGTGCTGGGCACCTGACCGGAGAGGATGACCATCGGGATGGAGTCCATGTACGCCGTGGCAATACCGGTGATGGCATTGGTGGCACCCGGACCGGAAGTCACCAGTACCACGCCGGCCTTGCCGGTGGCACGGGCATAGCCGTCGGCCATGTGGGTTGCCGCCTGCTCGTGGCGAACCAGGATGTGGCTTACTTCCGGTTCCTTGAACAGGGCATCGTATACATGCAGGAGAGCACCGCCAGGGTACCCGTAGATGTGCTTAACGCCTTCGTCACGCAAAAAGCGGACGACCATTTCAGCGCCAGATAAAAGCTCCACGTTGTTCACCTCTAAAACGCCAGAATACCGTCCAGGCAGGACGGGTCTTAATAGGTTTACTGCCAAGCAGAGCATGAGCGACGAAATCGCCGACTACGTCAGCACTGACTGAGCAAGTATTGGGAGCGCCCCAAAGTGTTGCGGGGTTTTCCCACCCAGCGCGAGGTAACGCGTTGCGGGGTGTAACAGGTCGGCGCGGGTGTGCGCCTCATGATCTGCTTAGCGGGTCTGCTTCTGGCAGTCCCTCTACAGCGGAAACTGGATTCTTCTGATTCTGCGCCTGCAAGTCAAGAAAAATTATTGCCAATTTTTCCAAATGACGATCCGCAGCCACCACGAATTACAAAGACAGCAGCAGAAAAACAAACTTCAGAAACAAAAAGAGCCACAATCTGCGGCTCTTAGGGTGAAAATAGGGAAATTCAGGCAGAAGCACTGATCAATTGGTCAAACTCTGCTAATAGACGACGCAACTCGCGACTTTCTTGCGGCCGATCCACGTACACCGTTTCAGCCATCACCAGGATGCCCGAGGCACTGGGCAGCGGCGCACCGCTTTCGAGTATCTGTTTCATCTTCGGCAGAAAGATCCACTGCAGCCACTGATCGAAGTTCATGGCGTCGACGGCGAACGGCGTGGTGCTGGCCAGGGCTTGCGCACTGGGCGCCTCGGCGGACCACCAGCCCTGCCTGTGCAGCTCGTGCTCTATCAGCAGCAGGTGGTCTGCAATCGCCAGGATGCGCGCCTCCATTACAGGCTGACCTTGGCTTTCTGGCGAGCCAGCGCGGCGCCGGCGGCGTCACCCTGCTTGTCGCGCGCCTGGGCGATGATGTCCCACAGGCCGGCCTGCAGATCGGGGCGACCGTTGGCGTAGGTCAGGGCACGGCGCGCCAGCTGTTCGGACTGCGCCGCATCGCCCTGGGCCAGTCGCACCTGGGCCAGACGGTAGAGTACCTGCGGTTCACGCGGGGCAATGCGCTGGGCACGCTCAAGGCTGGACGAGGCGCCGTTGAGATCGCCGCCGGTCTGCTGCGTCTGCGCCGTGGTCAACAGCGCCAGCACCGGGCCATCGAGCTGTTCGTCAGCCGAGAGGCCGCCGCTGCCGGTGTTCGAACTGGGAATGCCGGTGGGTGCGCTCGGTGCGCTGTAGCCACCGCTGCTGGTGCTCGGGAACGGCGCCGAATTCTGCGGGCCTGGGGTAATCGGCCCGGTGTCGATCGACGCGGGCCCGGTAGGCGCCGCAAAGGTCTGGATCGGCTCGGAGCCGGCGCCCTGGGGCACCATCACCGTCACCCCGGAATCCTGCGGCATCGCCTGCGCCTGGCGAGTACCGGTGTTCACGGCAGCGCCGGCACGGTTGGCCGACACTCGCTCGCTGTTGGAAACCCGCGTCCCTGAATCCACTACGGGGATCGAGCCACGCTGCACGCTGGCGCAACCTGTAAGCAAAGCCAGTGCCGTCAAGGCAGGAAACAACCACTTGTTCACGTCACACCCTCTTTGCTGTGCTTTGGCTTAATTCATCCAGCCCTTGACCCAGTCCATCACGGACTCGGCAGGTGCCTGCTCGCCGCCACAGGCGGCGCCGGCCACTGGCTCACTGCCGCGAATATACGGCATCTGTACCGCGCCCGGGCAGCTGGCATCGGAACCTTGGCCGGTATGCGGATCGACCCAGGCCTGCACCACGTTGTCAGGCTGTGGCATGTCCAGCGGCAGCGGGTCGGCCTTGCGCATGAAGCTGGTCCAGACCTGCAACGCGCCGGTGGCGCCGGTGAACGGTGTCTTGCCGTTGTCATCGCGACCCAGCCACACCACTGCCAGCAGGTCCTGGCTGAACCCTGCGAACCAGCTGTCACGCGAATCGTTGCTGGTACCGGTCTTGCCGGCCAGGTTCAACGAACTGGGCAATACACTGTAAACCGAGCGTCCGGTACCTTCACGCATCACCCGCTGCATGGCGTTCTGCACCAGATAGATGGACCCCGGGTCGAACGTCTGCTGGATCTGGAACGGGTAGCGCTTGAGCGGCTCGCCCTCGGCGGTCAGCACGCTGCGGATGCCTCGCATCGGCGTGTTGAAGCCGCCATTGGCCAGGGTCTGGTACATGGTCGCAACCTGCACCGGCGACATGCCCCCGGCACCCAGCAGCATCGACGGGAAGGCCGGCCAGTCGACGTTGACACCCAGGCGGCCAATGGTCTTGAGCACGTTGGGCACGCCCACTTCCAGGCCAAGCTTGGCGGTCGACAGGTTGTAGGAATTGGCCAGCCCCTGGTACAGGAAGATCGTGCCATGGGCGCGCCGGTCGTAGTTCTGCGGCTTCCACACCTGGCCGTCGGCGCCCTTCACCGAGAAGGGTTCATCCTGCACCCAGCTGGTGAGGGTGAACTGGCTCGGTTTTTCCAGCGCGGTCAGGTACACCGCGGGCTTGACCAGCGAGCCGATGGGACGCACGGCGTCGATGGCACGGTTGAAACCGGCAAACCCGGCCTGGCGGCTGCCGATCAGTGCCTGCACCTCCCCGGTTTCCGGGTTGGTCACCACCATCGCCGCCTCGACTTCGTCCGCCCCCTTGCGCCCGCTGAGGCGCTTGAAGGTTTCGTTCATCGCCGCTTCGGACTTCATCTGCAGGATCGGGTCGAAGCTGGTGAAGATACGCAGCCCCTCCTCGGTCAAGTCTTCGTCACGGTAGTCCTGGCGCAACTGGCGCTTGACCAGGTCGAGGAAGCCGGGGAACGAGCTGTCCGCCAGGCTGCCGCGCTTGGTCACACCCAGTGGCATTTTCTTCGCAGCTTCGACCGCCTCGGGGGTCGCCACGCCCTGCTCGGCCAGCAGGTCGAGCACCAGGTTGCGACGCGTCAGCGCGCGTTCCGGGGAACGACGCGGATTGTAGTAGGACGGCCCCTTGACCATGCCCACCAGCAGCGCCACCTGGTGCAGCTTGAGCTCGGACAGCGGCTGGCTGAAGAAGAACTGGCTGGCCAGGCCGAAACCGTGCACCGCACGCTGGCCATCCTGGCCCACGAACACCTCGTTGAGGTACGCCTCGAGGATGTCGCGCTTGCTGTAGTGGGCTTCGAGCAGCAGCGCCATCATCGCTTCGTTGAGCTTGCGGCTGAGGCTGCGCTCGTTGGTCAGGTAGAAGTTCTTGACCAACTGCTGGGTCAGGGTACTGCCGCCCTGGCGCATGGCGCCGGACGAGGTGTTGACCCAGATGGCCCGCGCAATCGACTTGGGCGACACCCCGAAGTGGTGGTAGAAGTCACGGTCTTCCACCGCCACCAGGGTTTCGAGCAGATAGGGCGGCGCCTGATCGAGCTTGATCAGGATGCGGTCTTCAAGGTTCTTCGGGTAGATGCCGCCGATCAGCAGCGGCTCCAGGCGCACCACGTCGAGCTTAGAGCCATTGGTACCGCTCAGGCCGGCAACGTAGTCGCCCGAGAAGCGTACGCGCACGCCCTGGGCTTTTTCCATGCCTTCATAGAACTGGAAGCCGCGGGTATTGAGGTCGATGGTGTTGCCATTGACCGAGGCTGCGCCCGGGCCGTTGGCCACGCTTTCGCGGCGATAGCCCAGGGCGTCGAGCTCGATCAGGAAGTCGTTCTTGCTCAGCTTCTGCCCGACGAACAGCTCGAGCGGGCGTGCGTAGACCTTGGCCGGGATGGTCCAGCGTTTGCCGGAGAATTTCTCCTGGACCACGGCATCGAGATAAACCGCAAAGCCGGCCAGCACCACAAGGCCGACCAGGCTGAGCTTGAGGGCCCAGCCCAACCAAGCGCGCGCGCGGCCAGAAGGGCGTTTTTTAGAGGTACGGGAAGATCGGGTACGAGTCATGGCGGCGGATTATACGCACTTTATGGCTTGTCGACAGACGCCCTCCGGCGGTTTGCAGCGGCGCCGCTTGCCGCCATAATGGTCGATTCGAATCTCCCACGACCCAGAAGGATCGACCGTGAGCCAAGCCTTGATCGCCGCCCTGCAAAACCCGGCCCTGTTTGCGCACCCTGTAAAGGAATTCCAGGTCATCGAGACGCACATTTCCTGGGTGCTGCTCACGGGCGAATACGCCTACAAGATCAAGAAACCGATGAATTTCGGCTTCCTGGACTTCACCGAGCTGTCGGGTCGCGCGCATTTCTGCGCCGAAGAACTGCGCCTCAACCAGCGCCTGACCGACGACCTGTACCTGGAAGTACTGCCCATCACCGGCAGCGTCGAGGCCCCGCAGCTGGGAGGTGACGGCGCGCCGATCGAGTACGCGCTGAAAATGCGCCAGTTCCCCCAGAACCAGATGCTCAGCACGCTGCAGGCCAATGGCGAACTGACCGCTGCGCATATCGACCAGATGGCCCGCCAGATCGCCCAGTTCCACCTGGCCGCACCGAAAGTGGCTGTCGAACACCCGCTGGGCACGCCCGACAGCGTGATGGCTCCGGTTGAACAGAACTTCGAACAGATTCGCCCGTTCCTCAGCGACAAGGCCGACCTGGTGCAGCTCGATGCGTTGCAGGCCTGGGCGCGCAGCAGCTTCGATCGACTGCATGGCCTGTTCGAAACGCGCAAGGCCGAAGGTTTCATACGCGAGTGCCATGGCGATATCCACCTGGGCAACGCCACACTGATCGACGGCAAGGTGGTGATTTTCGACTGCATCGAATTCAACGAACCCTTCCGCCTGACCGATGTGTACGCCGATACGGCGTTCCTGGCCATGGACCTGGAAGACCGCGGCCTCAAGTCGCTGGCGCGGCGCTTCATCAGCCAGTACCTGGAAATCACCGGCGATTACGCCGGCCTCGAACTGCTGAACTTCTACAAGGCCTACCGTGCGCTGGTGCGGGCCAAGGTCGCGCTGTTCAGCATGCCGGCCGACGCCGATGGCGTACAACGGGCCACCACCCTGCGTCAGTACCGCAACTACGCCAACCTGGCCGAAAGCTACAGCGCCATCCCGTCGCGCCTGCTGGCCATCACCCACGGTGTGTCGGCCGTTGGCAAAAGCCATGTCGCCATGCGCATGGTCGAAGCACTGGGTGCCATTCGCCTGCGCTCGGACGTTGAACGCAAGCGCCTGTTCGGCGAGCAGGCCGAGCAGGCCGCCGGTCAGCTGCAACAAGGCATCTACGCCGATGACGCCAGCCAGAAGACCTACCAGCACCTGCATCAGCTGGCCGGAACAATCCTGCGCGCGGGGTTCCCGGTGGTGATCGATGCCACGTACCTCAAGCAGGCACAGCGCCAGGCCGCCGCCGACGTTGCCAGCGAAACCGGCGTTCCCTTCCTGATCCTCGACTGCAATGCACCGGACGCCGTGATCGCCAGCTGGCTGGCACAGCGCCAGGCCGACCAGAACGACCCGTCCGACGCCACTCTGGAAGTGGTCGCCGCCCAGCAAGCCAGTCGCGACCCGCTGACAGGCGAAGAGCTGCTCAAGGCCAAGCGCGTGGAAACCAACGAAAGCGGCAGCCTGGATGAACTGGTCAAGCAGATTCGCCAGCGCCTGCCCGGCCTTTAAAACGGCGAGGGCGTGAAGCAGTCCACACTTCACGCCTCTATCTCGGGCGCCTCCGCACAGTGGCACTATAATGCCATCATCAGGCCACACAAGGAGGCGCCCTCATGAACCAGCCACGCCAGCTCGACAGCGCGCTATACGCTCTGGTGCACAAGGAACACATCGCGGAATTCAATCGTGAGAAGCCCAGGAACGCCATTGTCGACTTCAAGGACGGTGACTTTCGAGGGCTGGACCTGCGCAAGCTGGACACCGAGGGCATCGATTTCAGTGGCGCCTACTTTCGCGCCTCCGACCTGCGTGGGCTGGACCTGCGCGAGAACTGCCTCGAAGGTGCCAGCCTGGCCCATGCGCAGATCTCCGGCACCTACTTCCCCGCAGAACTGAGTGCCGACGAGATTCTGATGTCGGTCAATTTCGGCACCCGCCTGCGTTACCGCACCCGCTGAAAGCATCTGCCTACAGACACCGCCTGGCAACGCCGGCGGTGGCTGCAGGCCCCGCCGTGCACCGCCCATGGCAAAACGCCGCGTATTTTCCAACTGCCGCTACACTCCTTCTTGACCTGCCCACGAATCAATCTCCAGGACCCGTTCAGCCGTCGCAAGGAGGCTTGATGAACGATGAACTTCAGCATCTGAAAAATCTTGGCAAGACGTCGGCGCAGTGGCTGCATGCGGTGGGCATCCACAGTCTCTCGGACCTTCGTCGGCTGGGCGCGGTGAACGCCTACCACGCGGTACGCAGCCGCGGCTTTCGTGCCTCGAAGGTGCTGCTCTACGCGATAGAAGGCGCGCTGCTGGATGTGCACTGGAACGACATCCCCGTTGAACGCAAGGATGCGCTGAACAAACAGCTGGATGCCAAGGCGCCCTGCAAAAATAATTGAAATAAGCAGAATGAAAGGATTGACTTCGAAATGAGAATCGTTATGATTATCACAACTGGTCGCGAGACTGGTTGGATATTCTGAAAGACCTTGGTTCGGACTCTCAGATTATCTCCTCATCAGGCTAATCACGGTTATTGACCCGGCACTTTGCCGGGTCTTTTTTTTGCCTGGGATTTGAGTTGCCTGTCATGGCCTATGCACTGGCAAGCCAGCAAAAAAGGGCCACCACACATTCCCAGCCTGTATCACCCGCCCTTGCGCAGGCTCGCACAGTAATCCTGCTCGGCCACGCCAGCGGTAAACCACACGTAATCGGCCATGCCTGCGTCCACCTTTTCCCCCACCTGCGCCAGCATCAGCACGCTGGTGCCCTGCTCTACCCCCAGGTCCAGCAGATGCAAGGGCACGCCCAGGTCGTTGCGCACGTGATAGGCCCCCGCCAACAGCAGGGCCGGCGTCGGCGCCTGCATCAGGCGCTGGGCGATTCGCCGGTCACGCTGCTGCTGTACCGCCAGCATGGCCGGCATCTGCGATTCAGGCAGCAGCCCGCAATGCCCTTCACGTACCTGGTCGAGCAAGGCCTGGGTAACCCTAGCTGTCGTAGCGTGCTGGCCCTCCAACTTCGGTACCTGGCGGTAGATATCCCGCACCTCGGCGCGATCAAGGTTCGCCGCCAGCAACGGATAGGGCTGCCCCAGCGCATGGCGCACGATCGGGCCATACAGGGCCCAATCCCAACCTGATTGCCAGTGCAGCGCCGACACCAGGTCGACCGGTAGCGTGGGCTGCTGCTTGAGTGCATCCACCCGCGCCTGCTGCGCCGGCTCCAGCATCTCCAACAGCAGGCTGCCCTGCGGCCGTTGCTGCTCCAGCGCGCGTAACAACCACAACTGCAAGGCATGGTGATCGGGGTTGTCGTGCTGCTCCCCCACCAGCACCCGCGGTGCCGCAGCCAGGCGCCGGACCAGTTGCTCCGGTGTCAGTAACCGGCCTGTGCTCAACTCGCGGATCTGCCCCAGGTCGGCATGCTCGCGCCCCTGCGGACCTTGCCACTGCGGCAGTGGCGCCAACGTTGCGCCGGACTGGCAAGCGCTCAGTCCCAACGCCAGCAGCAACAGGGTGCCAAACAGCAACGTGCGAGGCATGGGCGAGCTCCTAGCGGGCGATGATGAGCGGGTGCCCCCGCTCGGGGTGAGGTTGAACCAGTACTTCAAGGCCGAACACGGCGCGCAGCGCTTCGGGCCGAAGCACCTGTTCAGGGATATCCAGCGCGTGCGGGCAGCCACGTTCGAGCAGCAGGATGCGGTCACAATAGCGCGCCGCCAGGTTCAGGTCATGCAGGATCACCAGTACCGCCGCACCACGGTCGGCAAAGGCTCTGACCGCCTGCAACGTGGTGTGCTGATGCAGGGGGTCGAGCATGGACGTCGGCTCGTCGAGCAACAGCGTGCAGCCGTCGTCCCCTGGCCAGAGCTGCGCCAGCACCCGCGCCAGGTGCACTCGCTGACGCTCGCCCCCCGACAGCGCCAGGTAGCTGCGCCCGACCAGGTGCCCGGCATCCGCCGCCTCCAGCGCCTCGGCCACGATTGCCTGGTCGCGCACCTGACCAGTGCGGTGGGGCAGTCGCCCCATGGCCACCACCTCCTCGACACGAAACGCAAAGCCCAGGCTTGAAGTCTGCGGCAGTACCGCCAGGCGTTGTGCCCGCTCATGCCCGCTCCAGTCGCCCAACGCACGCTCATCCAGCAGCACACGGCCATGATGGGCAGGCAATTCGCCGCACAACGCTGCGAGCAAGGTGCTCTTGCCAGCACCATTGGGGCCCAGCACACCCAGCACCTGCCCCGGCTCGATGCCCAGGGTGATGCCATCGAGCACCCGGGTCTGCCCGCGCACCACCTGCAGGTTCTCCACCCGTAGCATCAGGCACGCCCCCGTAGCAGCAGAAAAAGGAAGAAGGGGGCGCCGATAAATGCAGTGACGATGCCAATCGGCAGTTCTGCCGGCGCCAGTGCCAGCCGCGCGATCAGGTCGGCGAACAGCAGCAGCGACGCTCCGGCCAGCAGCGACGCCGGCAGCAACACGCGATGGTCGGGGCCGGACAACAGTCGCACCATGTGCGGCACCACCAGCCCGACAAAACCGATCAACCCCGCCGCCGCTACCGCCGCCCCCACGCCCAGCGCGGTGCAGAACACCAGTTCGCGCTTGAGTGTTTCGACCTCGATACCCAGGTGGCGCGCCTCCGACTCACCCAGCAGCAGGGCATTGAGCGCCTCGGCCCGGCGTGGCAGCCACCAGGTCACCACCACCGCCACCAGCAACAGCGGCCACAGGCGCGGGTAGCTTGCGCCATTGAGACTGCCCAGGTTCCAGAACGTCAGCGTACGCAGCGTGGCGTCATCGGCAAGATAAGTGAACAGCCCCACCACCGAGGCGGCCAGGGCGGTCAGGGCGATGCCCGCCAGCAGCATGGTGGCGACACTGGTCTGACCGTCCCGCCGGCCCAACCGGTAGACCAGCGCCGTCACGCCCAGCCCGCCGAGAAAGGCGAAGATCGACAACAGATAGGGCGCGAACACCTCGGGCACGCCCCCCAGCCAGTTGCCGCCCACAATCGCCACCGCCGCCCCGAGTGCAGCACCGCTGGACACCCCGACCAGGCCGGGGTCGGCCAGCGGGTTGCGAAACAGGCCCTGCATCGCCACCCCGGAAATCGCCAGCACCGCGCCGACCACCAGCCCGAGCAAGGTGCGCGGCAGACGAATCTGGCCCAGGATCAGTTCGGCCTGCTCCAGCCCCTGGGCCTGAATCGGCACGCCTATCAGGCGCAGCCCGGCTCGCAGGGTGTCGAGCAACGGCAGGCTGACCGGCCCCAGTGCCAATGACAGCCACACCGCCAACAGGCACAGCAGGCTCAGGCCGATGAACAGAGCACGCGGTGGTACCAGTCGATTCATGGGGCCAGTTGCGCCTTGGCCGCCGGGTAGAAGGCTTGCGCCAGCGCTTGCAGGCTGGCCGGCTGACGCGGCCCGAGGCCGCCCACCAGCAAGGTCGGGTCAAGTTCGACCAGACGCTTGTCCCGTGCTGCGCGAGAGGCCGCCAGCGCCGGGTTTTCCTTGAGCAGGGCCTGCAGCGCCGCCTCGCCCGACAGGCTGCGATCGGCAAACACCAGCACCTGGGGGTTCAGCGCCGCCAGCGCCTCGACCGAGAAGTTCTTGTAGCCGTCATTGTCGGCCAGGTTGCGCCCGCCGGCCTGGCGAATCATCCAGTCGCCTGCGGTCCCCTTGCCCGCGATCATCGGCTTGGCACCGCCATGCCCCACCAGCAGAATCACGCCCGGGGCCGCCTGACTGCCCTGCACTGCCTTGATTCGTGCCGCCAGCCCGTCAAGCTGCTGCCGGTACTCGCCGAACAGGCGCTCTGCCTGCGCCTCGTCGCCCATCAGGCGGCCCAATTGCCGGAGGTTGCCATGCACGGCCTGCAGCTCGGGCGTGCTCGAAAACAACTCCACCTTCACCCCGGCCCCCCGGAGCTGCTTGAGCACCTCTGGCGGGCCCATTTCCTCGGTGCCCACCAGCAGGTCCGGGCGCAAGCTGAGCACCCCTTCGGCCGACAGCTGACGCTGGTAGCCGATGCTGGGCAGCGCCTTGAGGCTCGCCGGGTGCTGGCTGGTGGTGTCGACGCCCACCAGCCGCGACTCGCCGCCCAGCGCCACCACCCACTCGCTCAGCGCACCGCCGGCACTGACCCAGCGGGCGGCCAGGGGTTCGGCCTGGGCCGCCGAGTTGAAAACAAGCCCGATACACAGGGCGATCAGGCTGGCACGTCGGCGCATAGCAAGGCTTCCTTAGATGAAGGCGGACCGTTGTCCAGATGGATAACGGTTGGGCAGTGCCCGTACTCGCGGTATAAAGACGCCGGGCACGGCCATTGCGGGCAATTTGATAATTATTTGCATTTGGACGTCAAGCCGACTCTCGTTTCTTCAAGTGAACCTACCCATGCACCTTCTTTGCCGCCCGTCCGATCTGGGCGAGGGCCAAAGCCGTGGCTTCAAGGCCGCAGGCATCGACCTGTTCGGCGTACGTCGCCAGGGCCGCGTCTACCTGTACCGCAACCGCTGCCCTCATCGTGGCATCAGCCTGAACTGGGAGGCAGACCAATTCCTGGACCCCAGCGCCCAACTGATCGCCTGCGTTCATCACGGCGCACTGTTCGTGCCGGAGTCCGGTGAATGCGTGGCCGGCCCCTGTACCGGGGATGCATTGCAGGCCCTGGACTGCCGGGAAGACAGCCAGGGCATCTGGCTCATTACGACGTGAGCATCACCGGCAATGCGCGGTCGATGCTGATCTGCTCGCCGTCCAAGTGCACGCCGTAGGCCAGCACCTCGACACCTTCGGCTGCCGCTGCACGCAAGGCCGCGGCATAGGCGCTGTCGATTTCCTCGGCCGGGCGCACCGCATCGATGCCGCTCAGGTTCACGCAATACAGTTGCACCGCCCGTACGCCCTGGCGCACCAGTGCCGACAGTTCGCGCAGGTGCTTGGCGCCACGTTGGGTCACCGCGTCGGGAAACGCCGCCACCCGCGAGCCGTCGAAGCCCAGGGTCACGCTCTTGACCTCGACATAGGCCGGCCCTGTGGGGTACTCCAGGCGAAAATCGATGCGGCTACGTTCCTCGCCATAGGCCACCTCCCGCCGGAGCGCCGTGAAGCCGGCCAGCTCGGTGATGCGCCCGGCGTGCAGCGCCTCTTCGACGATGGCATTGGCCCGCCCGGTGTTCACACAGGCCAGCCGGCCTTGCGGGGTCTCGGCGATTTCCCAGGTGCCCGGCAATTTGCGCTTGGGGTCGCTGGAACGACTGAACCAGACCTTGCCGCCCTCCAGCATGCAGTTGAGCATCGACCCGGTGTTGGGGCAGTGGATGGTCATCTGTTCGCCGTTGGCCAGTTCGATGTCGGCCAGAAAACGCTTGTAGCGCCGCAGCAGGCGCGCCTGCTCAAGTTCGGGGAAAAAACGCATCAGCCTTGCCAACTCCGCAAACCGCGGGCGATCCGCTCGACCGCCTGCTGCAGGCGCGGCAGGCTCTGGGTGTAGGCAAACCGCACATGGTGCCCGGCCTGGTGACGACCGAAGTCCAGGCCCGGGGTGAAGGCTACGTGCTCGGTTTCGAGGAAGTACTGACAGAACGCGAAGGCATCACCGCCGAACGCGCTGATATCGGCGTACAGGTAGAACGCCCCTTGCGGTTCCACCGCGATACCGAAGCCCAGCTCGCGCAGGGCCGGCAACAGGAAGTCGCGACGCCGCGCGAACTCGGCGCGACGCTCCTCGAAAATCGCCAGCGTGCGCGGTTCGAAACAGGCCAGCGCAGCATGTTGGGCCATGCTCGGCGCACTGATGTAGAGGTTTTGCGCCAGCTTCTCCAGGTCGGCGACCGCTGCAGGCGGCGCTACCAGCCAGCCGAGGCGCCAGCCGGTCATGCCGAAATATTTTGAGAAACTATTCAGCACGAAGGCGTCGTCATCGACTTCCAGCACGCTGGGGGCGTCGATGCCGTAGGTCAGGCCGTGGTAGATCTCGTCGACCACCAGGTGGCCATTGTGCGCACGGGTGGCCTGCGACAGGCTGGCCAGTTGCTCGCGGTCGAGCACCGTGCCGGTGGGGTTGGCGGGCGAGGCCACCAGTGCACCGACGGTCTCGTTGTCCCAGTAACGCTCGACCAGGTCGGCATTGAGCTGGTAGTTGGCCTCGGGGCCGACCGGCACCAGTTGCGCACCGCCCTCGACCAGGCGCAGAAAGTGCCGGTTGCACGGGTAGCCCGGGTCGGCCAGCAGCCAGTGCTTGCCTGGGTCGACCAGCAGGCTGGCCGCCAGCAGCAATGCGCCCGAGCCGCCCGGGGTGATCAGGATGCGCTGCGGGTCGATGTTCACCCCGTAACGCTGGGCATAGAACCCGGCAATCGCCTCGCGCAGCGCAGGCAGGCCGCGTGCCGCGGTGTAGCGCGTGTGGCCTGCGGCCAGGGCAGCCTGGCCGGCTTCGACGATGGGCGCGGCAGTGGTGAAGTCCGGCTCGCCGATCTCCAGGTGGATCACGTCATGCCCGGCTGCCTGCAGTTCGTTGGCCCGCGCCAGCAGCGCCATGACATGAAAGGGTTCGATGGCGCGACTGCGCGCACTGTAGGGCTGGGCCATGGCCTTCTCTCAAATGGGTCTAAAATGATGATTCTACCCATGCATGGGAACGAACGTGTGGGTAAAGCCGTGGTCAACCGGGGAGACAACCGGGAGTAGCGCGCCCCGATTCGATCTGGTAAGTTCGGCGGCTCGCAGTCGCAGGGCCGGCGGGCGCCGGAGATGGAGAAGCCTGCGCAATGGATTAGAAGAGTGAGAGGCGGTCTATTCATGTCCACCCAAGAAAAGAAACAAACCGTTCAAGCCGTTGGCGACTTCACCCCCTATGAAGCTGGTAAGGGTGAGGAGTACATGAGCGATGACATGCGGGCCCACTTTGTCTCCATCCTGAACAAGTGGAAGCAGGACCTGATGAAGGAAGTGGATCGGACTGTAGACCACATGAAGGAAGAGGCAGCCAACTTTGCCGACCCGGCAGACCGTGCCAGCCAGGAAGAAGAGTTTGCGCTGGAACTGCGCAATCGTGACCGCGAGCGCAAGTTGATCAAGAAGATCGACAAGACGCTGCAACTGATCCAGGACAAGGACTACGGCTGGTGCGAAGACTGCGGTGTTGAAATCGGTGTGCGCCGCCTGGAGGCCCGCCCTACCGCCGACAAGTGCTTCGACTGCAAGAACCTTGCGGAAATCAAGGAAAAACAGGTCGGCAAGGCCTGACCTGAACAGAACGGGGCGCTCAAGGCGCCCCGTTTCATTTATGGCTGTCGGATCTACCCGCCTGTGATGAACACCCCGCGCTACATCGGGCGCTTCGCCCCCACCCCCAGTGGTTTTCTGCATTTCGGCTCGCTGGTCGCCGCCCTCGCCTCGTGGCTGGACGCACGCGCGGTGGGCGGGCAATGGCTGCTGCGCATGGAAGACATCGACCCGCCGCGCGAAGCCCCCGGCGCCCAGGCCGCCATCCTGCACACCCTGGAAAACTACGGCCTGCACTGGGACGGCGCAGTGGTGTACCAGAGCCAGCGTCACGACGCCTATGCCGCCGTGGTGCAGCGCCTGTTCCAGGAGGGCCTGGCGTACGCCTGTACCTGTTCGCGCAAGCAGCTGGAAGGGTACAACGGTATCTATCCGGGCCTGTGTCGCAACCTGGGCCACGCCCAGGAGGACGCGGCCATTCGCCTGCGCGTGCCCGAGCTGAGCTATCACTTCACCGATCGTCTGCAGGGCCGCTTCGAGCAGCACCTGGGACGCGAGGTGGGCGACTTCGTGATCCGGCGCCGCGATGGCCTGTACGCTTACCAGCTGGCAGTGGTGCTGGACGATGCCTGGCAAGGCGTGACCGATATCGTGCGCGGTGCCGACCTGCTCGACAACACCCCGCGCCAGCTGTACCTGCAGGAGCTGCTGGGCCTGTCGCAGCCGCGCTACCTGCATGTGCCGCTGATCACCCAGCCCGACGGGCACAAGCTGGGCAAGTCGTATCGCTCGGCACCGTTGCCGGCGGACCAGGCCACACCCTTGCTGTTGCGGGCCTTGCGTGCGCTCGGCCAACCGGTCGAGGCGGGCATGGCGCTGGGTACGCCGAGCGAGGTACTCGCGCACGCCGCCCAGCACTGGAATACCGACGCCCTGCCCCGGCGCCTGAGCGTGCCCGAAGCCGACCTTCATTGATCGGTGCCCACTGCTGACACAGGCGCTGAGCCGTTCGCTGGCAGGCCAGCGCCCATCGGTGCACCGTTGCCCTCGAGGCCAATGCACAACCTGGGCAGCGAAGAGGCCGGAACAGCTTGCACAAAGCCCAACAAATTCAATTCGTTGGGCATTCTGGCGAAGGTCGTTTGCAGGCACCGGCCCTTCCGTTACCATCGACGCCGATTTGCGCCAATAATAAGCCCAGGCACGCAGCGTCCACAGCCAACGAGGCCCGCATGTACATCTATCGCTTGGTCCTGCTTCTGGTAGTGGGGATCTACCTGTTCTCCCCGGCCATCATGGACTGGTGGATCGAACCCACCGGCGCCTGGTATCGCCCCTACCTGCTGTGGCTGATCCTGATCGTCGTGACCTTTATCCTGCAGAGCCAACGTGATGCCGATGAGCTTTAGCCTGACCCAGATGATCCTGATCAGCGCCGCCTACCTGCTGGTGCTGTTCGGCGTGGCCTGGATCAGCGAGCGCGGCATGATCCCGCGCTCGATCATCCGCCACCCACTGACCTACACCCTGTCGCTGGGCGTGTACGCCAGCGCATGGGCCTTCTACGGTACAGTCGGCCTGGCCTACCAGTACGGCTACGGTTTCCTGGCCTGCTACCTGGGAGTATCCGGTGCATTCCTGCTCGCCCCGGTGCTGCTCTATCCGATCCTGAAGATCACCCGCACCTACCAGCTCTCGTCGCTGGCCGACCTCATCGCGTTTCGCTTTCGCAGTACCTGGGCCGGCGCCCTCACCACGATCTTCATGCTGATCGGCGTGCTGCCGCTGCTGGCCCTGCAGATCCAGGCCGTGGCCGACTCCATCAGCATCCTCACCGGCGAGCCGGTCAAGAGTCGCGTGGCCCTAGCCTTCTGCGCCATGATCACGCTGTTCACCATCTTCTTTGGCTCACGCCATATCGCCACTCGCGAGAAACACGAGGGGTTGGTGTTCGCCATCGCCTTCGAGTCGGTGGTCAAGCTGCTGGCGTTGGGCGGCATCGGCCTGTATGCGCTGTACGGGGTGTTCGGCGGCCCGCACGAGCTGGAGGTGTGGCTGCTGCAGAACCAGACCGCCCTCGCCGCGCTGCACACACCCTTGCAGGAAGGCCCGTGGCGCACCCTGCTGCTGGTGTTCTTCGCCTCGGCCATCGTGATGCCGCACATGTACCACATGGCCTTTACCGAGAACCTCAACCCGCGCTCGCTGGTCAGCGCCAGCTGGGGCCTGCCGCTGTTCCTGCTGCTGATGAGCCTGGCGGTACCGCTGATCCTGTGGGCCGGGCTCAAGCTGGGCGCCAGCACCAGCCCGGAATACTTCACCCTGGGCCTGGGCATCGCCGCCAACAATCAGGCCCTGGCGCTACTGGCCTACATCGGCGGGCTATCCGCTGCCAGCGGGCTGATCATCGTCACTACGCTGGCGCTGTCGGGCATGGCGCTGAACCACCTGGTGCTGCCGCTGTACCAGCCGCCGGCCGAAGGCAACATCTATCGCTGGCTGAAGTGGACGCGCCGCGCGCTGATCGTGGCGATCATCGCCGCCGGTTTCGGCTTCTATCTGCTGCTCGGCGCCCAGCAGGACCTGGCCAACCTGGGCATCGTCGCCTTCGTTGCCACCCTGCAGTTCCTGCCAGGCGTGCTGTCGGTGCTGTACTGGCCCACCGCCAACCGGCGCGGCTTCATCGCCGGCCTGCTGGCGGGGATCCTGGTGTGGATGGTGACCATGCTGCTGCCGCTGGTGGGCAACCTGCAGGGCTTCTACATTCCGCTGCTGAACATGATCTATGTGCTCGACGACACCAGCTGGCACATGGCGGCGATCGCCTCGCTGGCGGCCAACGTGCTGCTGTTCACCCTGATCTCGCTGTTCAGCAACGCCAGCGCCGAGGAAGTCGCCGCCGCCGAGGCCTGCGCCGTGGATAACGTGCGCCGTCCGCAACGGCGCGAACTGCACGCCGCCTCGCCGCAGGAATTCGCCACCCAGCTGGCCAAGCCGCTGGGCGCCAAGGCCGCGCAGAAAGAAGTCGAGCAAGCCCTGCGCGACCTGTACCTGCCCTTCGACGAACGCCGCCCGTACGCCCTGCGACGTCTGCGCGACCGCATCGAGGCCAACCTGTCGGGCCTGATGGGCCCCAGCGTGGCACAGGACATGGTCGAGACCTTCCTGCCGTACAAGTCGGGCAGCGAGAACTACGTGACCGAAGACATCCATTTCATCGAGAGCCGCCTGGAAGACTATCACTCGCGCCTCACCGGCCTGGCCGCCGAGCTCGATGCCCTGCGCCGCTACCACCGCCAGACCCTGCAGGAGCTGCCCATGGGCGTCTGCTCGCTGGCCAAGGATCAGGAGATCCTGATGTGGAACAGGGCCATGGAAGAACTGACCGGCATCCCCGCCAAGCGTGTGGTCGGCTCGCGCCTGACCACCATCGGCGAACCCTGGCGCGGCCTGTTGCTGGGGTTCATCAACGTGCCCGACGAGCACCTGCACAAACAGCGCCTGGGCCTGGACGGGCAGACCCGCTGGCTCAACCTGCACAAGGCCGCCATCGACGAGCCCCTGGCACCGGGCAACAGCGGCCTGGTGCTGTTGGTGGAAGACCTCACCGAAACCCAGATGCTCGAAGACAAGCTGGTTCACTCCGAGCGCCTGGCCAGCATCGGCCGCCTGGCCGCCGGGGTCGCCCACGAAATCGGCAACCCGGTCACCGGCATCGCCTGCCTGGCGCAGAACCTGCGTGAAGAGCGCGAGGACGACGGCGAGATCACCGAGCTGAGCAGCCAGATCCTGGAGCAGACCAAACGCATCTCGCGCATTGTCCAGTCGCTGATGAGCTTCGCCCACGCCGGCAGCCACCAGCACAGTGACGAACCGGTGTGCCTGGCCGAAGTGGCGCAGGATGCCATCGGTCTGCTGGCCTTGAACCGGCGCAATTTCGAAGTACAGTTCTTCAACCTGTGCGACCCCGAGCACTGGGTCGACGGCGATCCGCAGCGCCTGGCGCAGGTACTCATCAACCTGCTGTCCAACGCCCGCGATGCATCGCCGGCCGGCACGGCGGTACGGGTCAAGAGCGAAGCCAGCGAGCACACCGTCGACCTGATCGTCGAGGACGAAGGCAGCGGCATTCCGAAGAGCATCATGGACCGGCTGTTCGAACCCTTCTTCACCACCAAGGATCCGGGCGAAGGCACCGGGCTGGGGCTCGCTCTGGTCTATTCCATCGTGGAAGAGCATTATGGACAAATCACCATCGACAGCCCGGCCGATACTCAAAGCCAGCGTGGCACCCGGATCCGTGTGACCCTGCCGCGTCATGTCGTAGCGACGTCCGCTGTGAACTGAGACCGTCGAGAGAATTGAATCAATGCCGCATATTCTGATCGTCGAAGACGAAACCATCATCCGCTCGGCCTTGCGTCGCCTGCTCGAACGCAACCAGTACCAGGTCAGCGAAGCCGGCTCGGTACAGGAGGCCCAGGAACGCTTCAGCATTCCGAGCTTCGACCTGATTGTCAGCGACCTGCGCCTGCCCGGCGCACCGGGTACCGAGCTGATCAAGCTGGGCGAAGGCAAGCCGGTGCTGATCATGACCAGCTACGCCAGCCTGCGCTCGGCCGTCGACTCGATGAAGATGGGCGCAGTGGACTACATCGCCAAGCCCTTCGATCACGACGAGATGCTCCAGGCCGTCGCCCGCATCCTGCGCGACCGCCAGAACGCCCCCGCCGCCCCTGCCGAGCGCAGCAGCGCCGGCGCCAAGGCGGCCCCGGCGGACAAGCCGGGCAATGCCAATGGCGAAATCGGCATCATCGGCTCGTGCCCGCCGATGCAGGACCTGTACGGCAAGATCCGCAAGGTCGCGCCCACCGACTCCAATGTACTGATCCAGGGTGAATCGGGTACCGGCAAGGAGCTGGTGGCGCGCGCGCTGCACAACCTGTCACGCCGGGCCAAGGCGCCGATGATTTCGGTCAACTGCGCGGCGATTCCCGAAAGCCTGATCGAGTCCGAGCTGTTCGGTCACGAAAAGGGCGCGTTCACCGGCGCCAGCGCCGGCCGTGCCGGCCTGGTCGAAGCGGCCGACGGGGGCACGCTGTTTCTCGACGAGATCGGCGAACTGCCGCTCGAAGCCCAGGCCCGCTTGCTGCGCGTACTGCAGGAAGGCGAGATCCGACGGGTGGGCTCGGTGCAATCGCAAAAGGTCGATGTGCGCCTGATTGCCGCCACCCACCGCGACCTGAAGAACCTGGCCAAGGTCGGCCAGTTCCGCGAAGACCTTTACTATCGCCTGCACGTGATCGCCCTCAAGCTGCCCGCCCTGCGCGAGCGTGGCGCCGACGTCAACGAGATCGCCAATGCGTTCCTCGCCCGCCAGAGCGCACGCATCGGGCGCAACGACCTGAAGTTCGCCCATGACGCCGAACAGGCCATTCGTCATTACTCCTGGCCGGGCAACGTGCGAGAGCTGGAAAACGCTGTGGAGCGCGCGGTGATCCTGTGCGAAAGCCCGGAAATCTCTGCCGACCTGCTGGGCATCGACATCGAGCTGGCCGACCTGGAAGACGATGACGTGTTCGCCGGCCTGCCGTCTGCCGGCGGCGCCGCCAGCAACACCAGCCACGAACCGACCGAAGACCTGTCACTGGAAGACTACTTCCAGCACTTTGTACTCGAACACCAGGACCACATGACCGAGACCGAGCTGGCCCGCAAGCTCGGTGTCAGCCGCAAATGCCTGTGGGAACGTCGTCAGCGCCTGGGTATCCCGCGGCGCAAGAGCGGGGCCACCAGCGAAAGCTGAGCCAGCACGCGCACCGGTGTTACCGGCAGGTAACACCAGGGCGTGTGAAAAAAATGTTACCTCACGCTGATCACGTAACAGAAACCGGGGCATACGGTAACGAATCCCCGGTTTTTTTATGCCCGCCAGACGCCCCAAAAACCGCCTAACCCCTTGTTTTACTGGGGTTTGCAAAAGTTGGCACGGCACCTGCTATATGTTCGGTACAAGAACAATAACAAGCACTGCAAAAGACAATAAAAATAAGACGAATCGGCTCACGCACAATAAGAACAAGACGGCGGAGGCGCAGCTAACTGATTCTTTTGGAGAGGAGTTGTATTTGGGGCTTGCCCCACAACCAGGCAGAGAACAACAAAAACTGCACTCAAGCAGGGCCTGAACTGGTTGGATCGCATGATCACTGCAACCTCAGCGACCAAAGCAATCCGTTTGCTCTTGACTCCCGGTTAGGGAGAACACCCACAAGCCTTGCGGTTTTGTGGGTAGGGCACTCAACAAAAACAAGAAGCCCGGCAAAAGAACAATAAGAGCATGCAACTACTTCTTGGGGAGCTTCGGCTCCCCTTGTAGTTTCCGGCTTTCAGCCCGCCCGATGCACCCGCCTACACCATCCTTCGAGTAAATGCTAGAATCCCCGCCCATCATGCGGCCATTCTTCGTTTTTGGCCGAACATTCCTTCAAACAGTGCATCCCATGCTGAAGAAGTTGTTCCAGTCATTCCGTCCTACCGTGCGTGGCCAGCACCACATTCGCACCACGCCCGAAGTGATCAATAGCGGCCAGCATTCACTGCAACGTGGCCAGTTCAGCCGCCACGCGGTGAACATCGTCGAGCGCCTGCAGAACGCAGGCTACCAGGCCTACCTGGTCGGCGGTTGCGTTCGCGATCAACTCCTGGGCATTACCCCCAAGGACTTCGACGTCGCCACCAGTGCCACCCCCGAACAGGTCCGTGCAGAGTTTCGCAACGCCCGGATCATCGGCCGGCGGTTCAAGCTGGTGCATATCCATTTCGGTCGCGAAATCATCGAAGTCGCCACCTTCCGCGCCAACCATCCCGAGGTCGAGGAAGAGAACAGCCACACCTCTTCACGCAACGAGAGCGGGCGCATCCTGCGTGACAATGTATACGGCACCCTGGAAGAAGACGCGCAGCGCCGCGACTTCACCATTAATGCCCTGTACTACGATCCGGTCAGCGAGCGCATTCTCGATTACGCCAACGGCGTGCACGATATCCGCAACCGCCTGATCCGCCTGATCGGCGACCCTGTGCAGCGCTACCAGGAAGACCCGGTACGCATGCTGCGGGCGGTGCGCTTCGCGGCCAAGCTCAACTTCGGTATCGAAAAGCACACCGTGCAGCCGATCCGCGAGCTGGCCCCGATGCTGCGCGAAATCCCTGCCGCACGCCTGTTCGAAGAAACCCTGAAGCTGTTCCTGTCCGGCTATGCGGCCGACACCTTCGAGATGCTGGTCGACCTGCAACTGTTCGACCCGCTGTTCCCGGCCAGTGCCCAGGCGCTGGAAGACCAGCCGACCTACACCCACACCCTGATCAGCCAGGCGCTGATCAACACCGACCTGCGCATCAAGCAAGGCAAGCCGGTCACCCCGGCCTTCCTGTTCGCCGCCATGCTCTGGCCGGCGCTGCCAGGGCGTGCCCTGCGCCTGCAGAGCCGCGGCATGCCGCCGATCCCGGCCCTGCAGGAAGCCGCCCACGAGCTGATCGCCGAACAGTGCCAGCGCATTGCGATCCCCAAGCGCTTCACGATGCCGATCCGCGAGATCTGGGACATGCAGGAGCGCCTGCCACGGCGCAGCGGCAAACGTGCCGACCTGCTGCTGGACAACCCGCGTTTTCGCGCCGGCTACGACTTCCTGCTGCTGCGCGAGAGCGCGGGCGAGGAAACCGACGGCCTGGGCCAATGGTGGACCGACTACCAGGACTGCAACGACAGCGAGCGCCGCGACATGATCCGTGACCTGGGCAGCCGCGACGACGGCGCAGGCGCGGGCCCGCGCAAACGCAAGCGCAGCCCGAGCAAGCGCAAGCGCGCCGACGGCGCAGGCGAGTAACGCCGCATGGTGCGTGCCTACATCGGCCTGGGCAGCAACCTGGCCGACCCGCAACAGCAACTGCGCAGCGCCCTCGAGGCGCTGGGCCGGTTGCCGGGTTCGCAACTGGCCGGTGTGTCGTCGTTCTACGCCAGCGACTCGCTGTCGCCTGGCCAGCCGCGCTACACCAACGCGGTTGCGGCCCTCGATACCTCGCTGGCGCCGCTGGCGCTGCTCGATGCCCTGCAGGCCATCGAGGCCGACCAGGGCCGCGAACGCAAGGAACGCTGGGGCCCACGCACCCTGGACCTGGATATCCTGCTGTATGCCGATCAGGTGCTCGACGAGCCGCGCCTGAAGGTTCCCCACTACCACATGCACGCACGCCCGTTCGTGCTGTACCCCCTGGCAGAGCTGGTGCCCGGCGACTTCTGCCTGCCCGACCAGCGCCCCCTCGCGCAATGGCTGGCAGAATGCCCATTCGTTGGCCTCGAGCGCCTGTAACCGGGCGCTCCCCCACGCGGTAACGCCCGTAACAGCGCCTTCGTAACAATGCGGTAACAGGGTAATTGACTTCAGTCTTCGTGCTCACGACTATAGGCGTCCCGCAGCGCCCCGGCGCCGCATAAGGCGTATATAGGCCTGGAACAGGGTTGTACTCCAAACACCACAATCGATGATGTGCTGTTCCAGTAGATGAATACACGCGTTGTACGCAGTCGTTTTTCACAGCGCCTGAACGAGGATTCCTTTCATGCCAGAAGTAACCCTGACCACCCTGCAAGGCCTCAAGGCCAAGGGCGAGAAAATAACCATGCTGACCTGCTATGACGCGACCTTTGCCAAGGTGGCGAGTCAGGCCGGCGTGGAAATATTGCTGGTGGGTGACTCCCTGGGCATGGTCCTGCAGGGCCATGACAGCACCTTGCCGGTGACCAACGCCGAAATGGCCTACCACACCGCCTGCGTCAAGCGCGGCAACCAGGGTGCGCTGATTCTGGCCGACCTGCCCTTCATGGCCTGCGCCACCACCGAGCAGGCCTTCGCCAATGCCGGCGCACTGATGCAGGCCGGCGCGCACATGGTCAAGGTCGAGGGCGCCGCCTGGCTGGCCGAGACCATTCGCCTGCTGGCCGAACGCGGCGTGCCGGTGTGTGCGCACATGGGCCTCACGCCGCAGACCGTGAACATCCTGGGCGGCTACAAGGTCCAGGGCCGCCAGGAGAACCAGGCACGGCAGATGCGCGCCGACGCCATCGCCCTGGAGCAGGCCGGCGCAGCCATGCTGCTGCTCGAATGTGTGCCCAGCGAGCTGGCGGCGGAAATCACCCAGGCCGTGACCATTCCGGTCATCGGCATCGGTGCCGGCAGCGCCACCGATGGCCAGGTACTGGTGATGCACGACATGCTCGGCCTGTCGCTCAGCGGCCGCGTGCCCAAGTTCGTGAAGAACTTCATGCTCGGCCAGCCCGACATTGCCGGTGCTTTCGGTGCCTACGTGCAAGCCGTCAAGGGCGTGACCTTCCCCGGCACCGAACATGGGTTCAGCGCATGAATACCGTCAAGACCATCCTTGAACTGCGCGCTGCGGTCGCCCGCGCACGCAGCGAGGGCAAGCGCATCGGCTTCGTGCCCACCATGGGCAACCTGCACAGCGGGCATGCCGCGCTGGTGACCAAGGCCGCGCAGCGGGCCGATTTCGTGGTGGCGAGCATCTTCGTCAACCCGCTGCAGTTCGGCGCCAACGAAGACCTCGACAAGTACCCGCGCACCCTCGCCGCCGACCAGGAAAAACTCCTGCAGGCCGGCTGCCACCTGCTGTTCACCCCCAACGTCGAAGAAATGTACCCCGATGGCATGGCGGCCCAGACCCTGGTCAGCGTGCCGCACCTGTCCGAAGGGCTGTGTGGCGCCAGCCGCCCTGGGCACTTCGAGGGTGTTGCCACGGTGGTCAGCAAGCTGTTCAACATGGTCCAGCCCGACCTGGCCGTGTTCGGCCAGAAGGACTTCCAGCAACTGGCGGTGATCCGCGCGCTGGTGCGCGACCTCAACCTGCCCATCCAGATCATCGGCGAGCCGACCGTGCGCGCCGAGGACGGCCTGGCCCTGTCGTCGCGCAACGGTTACCTGACCGACGCACAACGTGCCACTGCGCCCACGATCTACCGCACCCTGAGCCGGATCGCCCAGGCAATCGGCCAGGGCCGCCGTGACTTCGAGGTGCTGATCGCCGAAGGTCGGCAACAACTGGTGGAGGCCGGCTTCAAGCCCGACTACCTGGAAATCCGTCAGGCGCTGAACCTGCGCCCGGCAGCGGCGCACGACCGCGACCTGGTGATTCTGGTGGCAGCGGTACTGGGCGCCACGCGCCTGATCGACAACCTGCACCTGAACCTCGACGAACAGTGACAACGCACCCGGCCGGGCTGCCGGGCAATTAACCTGCCACACTGGAAACGGGCCCGTCTTTCCAGTGTCAAAGGCAGTTCACGTACCAAGGAAACCTGCAGCGATGGCGTACTACCGCACCCCCCACGATGTCACTACGCTGCCCGCCTGGCAGGCGCTCCAGCAACACCGCAGCGCCATGCAGGGCTTCAGCATGCGCGATGCGTTCAACGCCAACCCGCAGCGCTTCGAGCAGTTCAGCCTGAGCAGCTGCGGGCTGTTTCTGGACTATTCGAAAAACCTCATCGACCACCAGACCCGCGACCTGCTGGTGGGGCTGGCCAATGAAGTGGGCCTGCAGGACGCGATCAAGTCGCTGTTTGCCGGCGAAATCGTCAACGCCTCCGAAGGCCGCCCGGCCCTGCATACCGCGCTGCGGCGCCCGGTGGGCGACAAGCTGAGCGTCAATGGCGTGAACATCATGCCCGACGTGCACAAGGTGCTGAATCAGGTCACCGAGCTGGTGGGGCGCATCCACGACGGCCTGTGGCGCGGCTACAGCGAAAAGCCGATCACCGACGTGGTCAACATCGGCATCGGCGGCTCGTTCCTCGGCCCGGAGCTGGTCTCCGAGGCCCTGCTGCCCTACGCCCAGCGCGGCGTGCGCTGCCACTACCTGGCCAATATCGACGGCAGCGAATTCCACGAGCTGTCGGCCAAGCTGCGTGCCGAGACCACGCTGTTCATCGTGTCGTCCAAATCCTTCAATACCCTGGAAACCCTGAAGAACGCCCAGGCGGCTCGGGTCTGGTACCTGGCCCAGGGTGGTTCGGAAGCCGAGCTGTACAAGCACTTCATCGCCGTATCGAGCAACAAGGCCGCTGCGGTGGCCTTCGGTATCCGTGAAGAGAACATCTTCCCGATGTGGGACTGGGTAGGCGGACGCTATTCGCTGTGGTCGGCCATCGGCCTGCCGATCGCCCTGGCCATCGGCACCGCCAACTTCAAGGAGCTGCTGTCGGGTGCCTACACCATGGACCAGCACTTCCAGACCGCACCGTTCGAGCAGAACATGCCGGTGCTGCTGGCCTTGCTGGGCGTGTGGTATGGCAACTTCTGGGGCGCCCAGAGCCACGCGATCCTGCCGTACGACCATTACCTGCGCAACATCACCAAGCACCTGCAGCAACTGGACATGGAGTCCAACGGCAAGAGCGTGCGCCAGGACGGCACCCCGGTCGACCACGACACCGGGCCGGTGATCTGGGGCGGCGTGGGCTGCAACGGCCAGCATGCCTATCACCAGTTGCTGCACCAGGGCACCCAACTGATACCGGCCGACTTCATCGTGCCGGTGGTGAGCTTCAACCCGGTGGCCGACCACCACCAGTGGCTGTACGCCAACTGCCTGTCCCAGAGCCAGGCGTTGATGCTCGGCAAGACCCGCGCCGAGGCCGAGGCCGAGCTGCGCGACAAGGGCATGGCCGAAGCCGAGGTGCAGCGCCTGGCGCCGCACAAGGTGATCCCGGGCAACCGTCCGAGCAACACCCTGGTGGTCGAGCGTATCAGCCCGCGGCGCCTGGGCGCGCTGGTGGCGATGTACGAGCACAAGGTGTTCGTGCAGAGCGTGGTGTGGGGCATCAATGCCTTCGACCAGTGGGGTGTGGAGCTGGGCAAGGAACTGGGCAAGGGCGTGTACCAGCGCCTGACCGGCGGTATCGAAGAGCCGGCCGAAGATGCCTCGACCCAGGGCCTGATCAACTACTTCCGCGGGCGTCACCGGGGCTAAGGGCTACACTGTCGGGATGTTGTTATCCCCATCGCGGGCCAAGCCCGCTCCCACAGGTACGATGTACACCTCGTGGGAGCGGGCTTGGCCCGCGATGGGAGCGACACCTATCCAACAGGAAAGGGCCCCCCAATGTTCGATATCAGCGACTACCCCGAAGCCGATGCCGTCAGCAAGGCGGCACAACTCTCCCAGGCCGACTACCAGCGCCTGTATCGCCAGTCCGTAGACGATCCCGACACCTTCTGGGCCGAACAAGCCAGGCGCCTGGACTGGATCAGCCCCTGGTCGGCTGTTCAGCAGAGCGATCTGCGCACGGGCCAGGCAACCTGGTTCAAGGATGCCAAGCTCAACGTCAGCTACAACTGCCTGGACCGCTACGTGGCTCAGCGCGGCGACCAGCCGGCGATCATCTGGGAAGGCGACGACCCGCAGCAGTCCACCACCCTCACCTACCGCCAGGTTCATCAGCAGGTGTGCCGCCTGGCCAACGTGCTCAAGCAGCGCGGGGTGAACAAGGGCGACCGGGTGTGCATCTACATGCCGATGATTCCCGAAGCTGCCTTCGCCATGCTGGCCTGTACCCGCATCGGCGCGATTCACTCGGTGGTGTTCGGCGGCTTTTCCCCCGACGCCCTGCGCGATCGCATCCTCGACGCCGACTGCCGCACGGTGATTACCGCCGACGAAGGCGTGCGCGGCGCCAGGAGCATTGGCCTGAAGAACAACGTCGACAAGGCCCTGCAAAGCTGCCCGGACGTCAGCAGCGTGGTGGTGGTACGCCGCACCGGCGGCCCGGTGGACTGGAACGAAGCCCGCGACCTCTGGTACCACGAGGCAATCGGCCAGGTGGGCGACGACTGCCCGCCCGAGCCGATGGATGCGGAAGACCCGCTGTTCATCCTCTACACCTCCGGCAGCACCGGCAAGCCCAAGGGCGTGCTGCACACCACCGCCGGCTACCTGCTGCAGGCCGCCCTGACCTTCAAGGTGGTGTTCGACTACCGCGACGGCGAGGTGTTCTGGTGCACCGCCGATGTCGGCTGGGTAACCGGCCACAGCTACATCGTCTACGGCCCGCTCGCCAACGGCGCCACCACCCTGATGTTCGAAGGCGTGCCCAACTACCCCGATGCCTCGCGCTTCTGGCAGGTGGTCGACAAGCACCAGGTGAACATCTTCTATACCGCCCCCACCGCTCTGCGGGCACTGATGCGCGAAGGTTCGGCGCCGCTCGACGGTACCTCGCGCAAGAGCCTGCGCCTGCTGGGCAGCGTGGGCGAGCCGATCAACCCGGAAGCCTGGGAATGGTACTTCGAGAAAGTCGGTGAGAAGCGCTGCCCGATCGTCGACACCTGGTGGCAGACCGAGACCGGCGGCATCATGCTCAGCCCGCTGGTCAGCGCCCGCCACATCAAGCCCGGTTGCGCCACCCGTCCGCTGTTCGGCGTGCAGCCGGTGCTGCTGGACGACAAGGGCGCGCTGATCGAGGGCCCCGGCAGCGGGCTGCTGGCGATCAAGGCCAGTTGGCCGGGGCAGATCCGCAGCGTATACGGCGATCATCAGCGCATGATCGACACCTACTTCAAACCCCTGCCGGGCTACTACTTCACCGGCGACGGCGCGCGCCGCGATGCCGATGGCGACCTGTGGATAACCGGGCGCATCGACGACGTGATCAACGTGTCCGGGCACCGCATCGGCACTGCCGAGGTGGAAAGTGCCCTGGTGCTGCACGACAGCATCGCCGAAGCCGCCGTGGTCGGGTACCCTCACGACCTGAAGGGCCAGGGCATCTATGCCTTCGTCACGCCCATGAACGGCGTGACCCCGGACGACCACCTCAAGCAGGCGCTGCTGGCGCTGGTCAGCAAGGAGATCGGCAGCTTTGCCAAACCCGAGCTGATCCAGTGGGCGCCAGCACTGCCCAAGACCCGCTCGGGCAAGATCATGCGCCGCATCCTGCGCAAGATCGCCTGCAACGAGCTGGACAACCTGGGCGACACCTCGACCCTGGCCGACCCGAGCGTGGTCCAAGGCCTGATCGACAAACGCCTGAATCAATGAACGGCACCGCGGCGACGGTGCCTCAAGGTATCCATGGAAGCGCTACGCCGCCGTATCGAAACACAGTTGCTGAGCCTCACGGGCCTGGCCCTGGGCCAACTCGACCTCGAACAGCCCAAGGGCGACCCCGGGCTGTTCGGTCCGCGCAGCATCAGCTGGCAGGTGCACGGGGATTTTCCCAGCATGCTCATCGGCGGTATCAGCGCCTTGCTGCTGCAGGTGCTGCACCCGCTGGCCCTGGCCGGGGTGTGGGACCACTCCAGCTTTCGCCAGGACATCATCGGCCGCCTGCGCCGCACCAGCCAGTTCATCTCCGGCACCACCTTCGGCTCCACCCGCGACGCCGAATGGCTGATCGACAAGGTACGCACCATTCACCTGCAGGTGGTGGGGACCGCGGCCGATGGCCGCCCGTATGCCGCCAGTGACCCGGACCTGCTGACCTGGGTGCACGTGGCCGAAGTCAGCAGCTTCATGGCCGCGCACCTGCGCTACCGCAACCCGCACCTCTCGCTGGCCGACCAGGACGCCTACTACGCCGAGATCGCCCTGGTGGCCGAACGCCTGGGGGCTCGCAACGTGCCGCGTTCGCGCCAGGCGGTGGCGCACTACCTGCAAGCCATGCGCCCGCAACTGGTATGCGACGAGCGCAGCCGCGAAGTGGTGCGTGTGTTGCTGGAGGCCCCGGCGCCGAGCCGCCTGGCCAAACCGGTGGCCAACCTGATGATGCAGGCTGGGATCAACCTGCTGCCCGATTGGGCCGGCGAACTGCTCAAACGCACGCCGCACCCGCTCAAGCGGCGGCTGGTAGGCCTGGGCATCGACAGCACGGCGCCGGTGCTGCGCTGGGCCATGCGCGACAGTTCGCTGCACCGGGCCAGACGGCGAGTGGGCTGCGCCTGAACAGGTGCAAGGCACCCGCCTGCTGTTAAACTGCACGCCCGCAAACCAAGGCTACGTGCATGTCCTCCTTGAATCAGGCGCTGCGCGCCGCCCTCGACGCCCGCCAGCAGCTTCTCAGTGAGCTGCACGCCCAGGGCACCGACTGCTACCGGCTGTTCCACGGCAGCCAGGAAGGCGCGGGCGGACTGACCGTCGACCGCTATGGCCCGCAGTTGCTGGTACAGAGCTTTCACCACACCCTCGAGCGCGATGCCCTGCTGGACCTGCATGGGCACATCGAACGCGAACTGGGCCTGCCACTGCTGCTGGTGTACAACGACCGCTCCCAGGGCAACAGCCGCATCGACCGGCGCGACCCGGTCTACCAGCCCAGCGAGGCCGCGCTGGCCGACCTGGTCGGTCACGAGTGGGGCCTGAACTACCGCGTGCGCGGTCGCCATGCCGGCCAGGACCCGCTGCTGTTTCTGGACCTGCGCAATGCCCGTGGCTGGGTCAAGCAACACAGTGCCGGCAAACGCGTGCTCAACCTGTTCGCCTATACCTGCGGGGTAGGCCTGAGCGCTGCCGCCGGAGGTGCCAGCGCGGTGTGCAACCTGGATTTCGCCGAAGGCAACCTGGCCGTTGGCCTCGAGAACGGCGCACTCAACCCGCAACTGGCGCCCATGGAGTTCATCCAGTCCGACTACTTTCCGGCCATTCGCCAGCTGGCAGGCCTGCCGGTCAGCCAGCGTCGCGGGCACAAGCTGCCGGCCTACCCGCGCCTGGAGCCGCGCGAGTTCGACCTGGTACTGCTCGACCCGCCTGCCTGGGCCAAGAGCGCGTTCGGCACCGTCGACCTGCTGCGTGATTACCAGAGCCTGCTCAAGCCCGCCCTGCTGAGCACGGCCGAAGGCGGCGTGCTGATCTGCTGCAACAACCTGGCCAAGGTCGGCCTCGACGACTGGCGCGAGCAGGTGCTGCGTTGCGCACAGAAGATCGGCCGCCCGGTGCGGGAATGGCAGGTGCTCAAGCCGGCAGACGACTTCCCGTCACTGGACGGACAGCCGCCCCTGAAGTGCTTGATCCTGCAGCTGTAAGTGGAAAAAACCGCAGGTAGTCCGGTATTTCGGACTACCTTCGGAACCGAATTAACGTGCCATACTCCAAGCACTCCCGCTCTAGACAGACGACGCCGCACATGCCCAAAGGATTGAAACGCGCCCTCGGCGCCTTGTTGGCCGGCCTGGCCCTGTACAGCCTCCTCGGTTTCCTGATCCTGCCTGGCGTAGCCTTGCGCATCGCCAATCAGCAGTTGGCCAGTTACGCCACCGTGCCGGCGCACATCCAGCGTATCGAGCTCAATCCGTTCAGCCTCGAGCTGACGCTATGGGGCTTGCAGATCGGCGAGACCGGCAAGGAGCAGGTCGGCTTCGAACGCCTCTACGCCAACCTGCAGCTCGACAGCCTGTGGTCCGGTGCCCTGCACCTGGCAGCCGTCGAGCTGGACAAGCCGCGCACCGAGCTGCTGTTCGCCAAGGACGGCAGCCTGAACCTGACCCAGCTGTTCAAGCTGCCGCCCAGCGAGCCCAAGCCCGAGACGCCGGCAAGCGAACCGTTCCCGCTGCGCATCGGCAGCATCAAGCTGAGCGAGGGCTACCTGCACTTCCAGGACCTGCGCCCGAGCGAGCCGATCGAATTCCTCTACGACTCGATGAACCTGGAGCTGAAGAACCTCAGCACCCTGCCCGACGACAATGCCGACATGACCCTGGTGGCCGCCGGGCCAGAGGGCGGGCGCATCGACTGGGCCGGCACCATCAGCCTGGTACCGATCGCCTCCGAAGGCACCCTCAAGGTCACCGACGGCAAGATGAAGGTGTGGTGGCCGTACGTGCGCGACGCCCTGCCGCTGGTGCTGGAAGACGGCGTGCTCAACCTGGACACCCATTACAAGCTCAACCTGTCGAAGGAAACCGAGCTGCTGCTGGACAACGCCTCGCTCAGCATCGCCCCCTTCGCGATCAAGGCCCCAGATGGTCGCCCGCTGGCCCGCCTGGCCAGGCTGGACGTGAGTGAAACCACGGTCGACCTGGCCAAACAGCTGGTCACGGTCGGCAAGATCCGCAGCGAAAAGCTGGAAACCTGGGCGGCCCTGGAAGCCGACGGCCAGCTCGACTGGCAAAAACTCTTCGCCAGCCAGCCTGCCAAGGCCACCCCCAAGGAAAAGGCCGAGCCGGCCACTGCCGGGGCCGCGCCGCAGGAAGCCAGCGCCAAGGCCGCGCCCGGCAAGCCGTGGCAGGTGCTGCTGCGCGACGTGCAACTGCGCAACTACCAGGTTCATCTGGCCGATCGCTCGCAGAAAGAAGCGGTGGCGCTGGATGTAGGCCCGCTCAATCTCGACCTGCAGAACTTCGACAGCCTCAACAAGAGCCCCTTCACCCTCAAGCTCGACAGCGGCGTCGGCCGCCAGGGCAAGCTGCAGGCATCGGGTGAGGTCAACCTGGCACCGGTCAGCGCCCGGCTCAAGGTCAGCACACAGGACATCGACCTGCGGGTAGCCCAGGCCTACATCAGCCCGTTCATTCGCCTGGAGCTGCGCAGCGGCATGCTCGGCAGCGACCTGAACGTGGACCTGAAGAACACCGCCCCGCTGGCGTTCAGCGTCACCGGCAAGGCGCAGGTCAATCAGTTGCATACCCTGGACACCATCAAGGGCCGTGACTTCGTCAAATGGCAGCAACTGAACGTGGACGGCCTGGACTATCGCCACGGCGATACGCTGAGCATTGCCAAGGTGACCCTGCAGCAGCCCTATGCCCGCTTCATGATCAACGAAGACCGCACCACCAGCGTGGATGACCTGCTGATTCCGCAGCCGGCCAACGGCGCCGCCAAGCCCCAGGGCAAGCGCACGGCCAGCAATGAAAAGCCCTTGGGTATCCGTATCGGTGGCATCGACATCAACGATGGCTCGGCCAACTTCGCCGACTTCAGCCTGACGCCCAACTTCGCTACCGCCATCCAGCAGCTGAACGGCCAGATCGGCACCATCGACAACCGCCAGCCACACCCGGCCAAGGTCGATATCAAGGGCAAGGTGGACCGTTATGCGCCCGTCACCATCAAGGGCGCGCTCAACCCGTTCGACCCGATGGCCAGCCTGGACATCGCCACCAGCTTCAAGCGTGTCGAGCTGACGACCCTGACGCCGTATTCGGGCAAGTTCGCCGGCTACCGGATTCGCAAGGGCCGCCTGAACCTGGACCTGCACTACCTGATCACCAAGGGCCAGCTCAAGGCCGAGAACAAGGTGGTGGTCGAGCAGTTGCAACTGGGTGAGAAGGTCGACAGCCCCGACGCCGTCAACCTGCCGATTCGCCTGGCGATCGCGCTGCTCAAGGACACCGAGGGCAAGATCTCCATCGAGCTGCCGGTGTCGGGCGACCTCAACAACCCGCAGTTCAGCGTAATGCCGATCGTGTGGCAGACCCTGCGCAACCTGGTGCTGCGCGCCGCCCAGGCGCCGTTCAAGTTCATCGGCGGGCTGGTCAGTGGTGGCGGGTCCGAAGACCTGGGCACCGTGTCCTTCGCCCCTGGCTCAAGCGAGCTGAGCAGCGATGCCCAGGGCTCGCTGGACAAGCTGGCGGCAGCACTCAAGGAACGCCCTGCCCTGCGCCTGGAAATCGAAGGCACCAGCGCCCAGAGCAGCGACGGGCCACTGATTGCCGCACAGCGTCTGGATCGTGAGTACCAGAGCACCTACTACAAGATCCTTCAGCGTCGCGGCGACAAGGTGCCGGCACAGGCCTCGCAACTGCAGGTGCCCGATGGCGACAAGCCGGCCATGCTCGAGGGCATCTACCGTACCCGTCTCAAGCAGCAGCCACCGGCCGAGTGGGAGCAGCTGGACCGTGCACAGCGTACTGCCAAGCTGCAGGAAGCGGTGATCAAGTCATGGGCCGAGAGCACCGTGCTGCTGCGCCAGCTCGGTCAGGCACGCGCCAGCAGCATCAAGGACTACCTGGTCGACAAGGGTCAGTTGCAAGACGACCGGGTGTACTTCATCGACGCCACGCTGGGCCAGGCCGAAGCGGATGGCCGGGTGATCTCGCCCCTGCACCTGGACGCCGAGTAGGGCTGGCGGGAGCACTGGCGCCAGGCCAGCGTTCCAGCGCACAAAGAAAAGCCCCGGCTGACTGCGCCGGGGCTTTAGGGTTGGCCACCTCCGTGTGGCCTTTCGCATGAACCGTCAGGATCAGCGAGCGAAACGCTTACTCAGCTTTCAGGCCATCAGCCGAAACGGCTTTCACGCCCTTGATTTTCTTGGCGATGTTCACCGCAGTGGTTTTCTGCGCTTCGGTGATCGCGGTGGTCGAGGACAGGGAAACCACACCTTTGTTGGTTTCGACCTTGATGTCGGTACCCGGGATGCCTTTCTCGGTGACCAGGTCGGCTTTGACCTTGGTGGTGATCCAGGTATCGGAAGTTTCTTCTTTGGCCTTGGTCATTTCACCAGCAGCCAGCATCATCGGTGCTTGCGATGCAGGTTGGGCTGCAAAGGCGGCGTTAGCCATGGTCAGGGTCAGCGCGGTGGCAGTAGCAGCAGCAATAGCGAACTTCTTCATACGAGACACTCCTGTTTTTCGAAAGGTCTGCGCCGTCATTCCTGGCAGCAGGTAACAGGGATAGTGCAGAAGCTGTGCCAACCCGAATAAAAAATAAAACCTTTAAAAATCAACAGCTTAAAAATCACCAAAAAATAGCCCATCGTGCACATTGCATGCTTTGCGATGGATGCGCGTGCAAGTTGCATGTTCACAAAATACCGCCGCACCCATGCCCGGGAATCCAACGGGCGTTGCAATATGTACCACTGCCTTCAACAGGGCACCCTCTAACGTGGCAGGCGTCGTGAGCCGGATGAACCGGGTCCCCCGCTGCAGGAAACGCCATGATCGTGATGCCCTACTTTGAGCCCGGCACCTTGCGCGCAGGCTTCATCACCGCGCTGGAGACCGCACAGCGCGACCTGAGCCTGAGCATCATCGAAGCGCGGTGGCTGCGTCGCCTGGCCGATCAAACGACCCTGCCGGCGAGCATGCGGGTGGAGGTGACAGGCAACCTGCAGCCACTGTCTGCCAATTGCCTGGTCATTCATCAGCGCGACCCACTGCTTGAGGCGACCTACCTGTACAGCCCATTGCATGGCGTACAGGGCTTCAACACGCTGCAACAACTTGAAAGTGCCCTGCAGGCCCAGCTGACTCACCTGGGCGTGCCGAGCGAACCGCTGCAGTTCGTGAACCTGAGCGATGCCGTGTTCACCCGGTGGTCACACCACCTGATGCAACAGCAAATCGATCTGCTGCGGGGGCAAGCCAGCGGGCTGGCCAAACTGCCCACCCTGGCCGGTGTTCTCGACAGTTGCTTGAGCACAGCCTTCTCGACGCTGCTGGAGGGCGTCGACGACATCGCGCAACAACGGGTCCAGGTCATTGCCAGTAATCCCAGCGTGGTGCGCACGCAGGCCCTGGCCGATGTTGCACTGGACGCGTTCAGCGGCCAGCCGCTGGGCATCGACCTGAAGCGCCGTTTCGTACGCGATGGCACCGCAACGCACGACACGCCCGACCCGCTCGCCTGCGAGCAGGCCCTTGCCAGCACTGCCAAGGCCGTTCCGGGGGCCTTTGCACAGGCCCTGCGAAGCTATTGGAGCAGTGTCGACAACGACGTGGGCAGCGATAACCGCGAAGCCCTGGCACTTGGCCTTGCCGACAACTACTGTCGTACGCTGTTGCGAGCGGCCAATGAACAACGCATCGACACCCCTCAGTTGCAATGGCTGCGTGAAGCGCTGATCCCCGACCTGGGCGCCTTGCGGGTGTGTAGCCTGGCGTTGGTGCCAGCGGCTCAGGGCATGGGTAGGACGGTGCTGCTGGCCGACAGCCTGGCCCTGCAACAACCGACCGATACCAGCAAGGGGGTGTTCCTGTTCAGCACACGAACCGGGTTCCAATACTTCGCCGATCAGGCCGCCCTTGAACGGCATTGCCAGGCCCTGCTCACACAACCTGCTTGCCCCGCCTCGATCAGCCGCGATGACTGGGAGCAGTTGCAAACCAGCGCGACGCCTGTGGTCAGGCTGGTCGAGGTCGGCCAACCGATGTTCCTCGCACTTGCTGATGCGCTGATCGCACTGGTCAACCGGCGTCTTGCCCACGCACTACGCTTCCCCGGTGCCCAGAGCAGCACGGCCATGGCCGGGGTCGAAGATGCACTGGACATGCGCGCGCTGGTGGACAGGCGCCTGACCCACCTGGGGGTCAACGGTCGATGGCTGCCCGATGCACAGCCAGCAGTCGCCATGAGGCTGCCCGTGCCACCCAGCCAGAGCGTTACGCTGGTAGAGCGCCTCACCCGTGCCAGGGCACTGCATCAGCTGTTTCAATCCCTGGCCACCGCCCAGCCGAAGGTGCAGTCCTGTGTTCTGGACATGCTTGCCCCCAGCCTCGACGCCATCAGCGACGGCCAGTTGCACCCCTTGGACATCCAGCTCAAATGGGCAGAAAAGACTGGCACGGTGGTCGACAGGTTTCTCGAACAGCTGGGCGAAACAGGCAACCAGCACGCGCCGCAGGATCAGGTGCAGGACCGGCAAGGCTTGCCACTGTCGTGGCCGTCGGCACCCGTGATCCGGCAACAGATCGACACCCTTAAAGCGGGCTTTGCCTCGACCTACCTTGAACAACTCGAGGCGTTCGACACGGGTCGGTTGCGCCTGAAGGACAGTGTGGTGTCCCCGCTCACGAGCATGCGCAGCTTGTACGAAGCGCTGCTGCGCATCGAACTGGAGCAAGCCCGCGAGAACGGCGTGATCGATGACGCGCTGCTCGACCTGCTGCAGCAAGCATTGGACCGGCCGGGGCACAGTGCCATTCGCCTGCACAGCCTGAGCTTGTCGGTACCCGGCAAGGCCGGGCTGCTGCCACTGGCCGATGCATTCGTGCTGCAGCGGGCAACGGCCGACAATGACAGCCTGTTGCTCTGGTCACCGCTGGAGCCACTGAGTCAATTCAGCAGCGAAGCAGCCTTGCGCTCTGAAATGACCGGCGCATTCGACGACCCGGAGAAGCTTCATCAGTGGCTGAGCCTGGTGAACGCCGAAGACCTGCGCAACTGGCACACCCTGGCGCAGCTTCCAGGTGCCAGTCAGCCCAGCGTACGCCTCATCGAACAAAGCGAGCTGTTCGCGTTTGTTGAACACAGTGCGGCACGCTTTCGTGCTGCAACCCGGCGTTACTACCTGGGCTATGCCCTGCGCAGCAGGCTCGGCACCTCATTGCTGCAACGCTTCATCGATAACCAGGCCGCCAGGCACCCGTTCGAAGGGGCCTTGCAGCGGGTACGCGACAGCCTCGAGGTTCAGTATTTGCGCACCCTTCTACCGGCATGGCTATGCAACGCGACACCGCAGCAAATGAAAAACTACGCGCAACTGGTGCAGGCCTGCGCCCGTGTCAGCAACCCCAAGTTCAACTACCTGTTCTCGATCCCAACGCTCAACGACTTCGCCAACCAGCAGCTCAAGGCAGGGCTCGCCCAGGATTACCCGAGCGCACCGGACGATCCCGACCTGATTACCGTCACCTTCACGCACTTCACCCCCAACCCGGTAATGCCCGGCCAGACGCCCTCGCCGATTTCCTCGGACCTGGCCACCACCACCAAGACACTGAGCGAGTACGCCCTGACCCACAGCCGGTTGACCGGCACAGCGACAAGCATGAAGGTCAGCGTCACGCGACCAGGCATGGCACCTGAAGCGCTGGAAGCAGCCACCATCCGCAACATGATCGACCGCCTCGACGTGGCCAGTGCATACCGTGCCCTGCTCGAGAAGAAGTTAACCCCGCAGGATCCCGACTACCTCGAACGCCGTCATCGCTACACGCTGGTATCCACCGCCTACCTGATGGAAGAGGGGTATCAGCATTTTCTGGACAACAAACTATCGGCCAAGGCGCTTTACTACTTTTCCCATGTGCTGGCCAAGCCGGATGCCCTCGCCCGCGACCTGGTCGAGGGCAGGAAGATCACCCTGTGCCAATTGCAGCTACGAGCCGAGCAAGGGTTCGCCCCCGATACCGTGAGGGGCATGTATGTGATCGGACCGCAGGGCGAACAGGACGGGCCCCTGGTGTTGTACTGTGCCTACCGGCCACACAAGATGTTGCTCGAGTTCAAGGACCAGGGCGCACTGCGCAGTGCCATCCTCTCGGACCCAGAGCTGCAACGAGATATTCTGAACCGGCTTCCCGACACGGTGCAGTCGCGATACGACCACAACGGCTTTCTTCACCCCCATCTGTTCTGGTCCTCATCGGACCTGTTCGATTTCTCGCCCACCCCCGGTGCGGTTCAACTGGTGCGCAGCGAGATCGAAGGCAATGCCCTTGACTACCTGTTCACCGAGAACGTGGCATTCCTGCGGGCACTGACCAAGGCACGCACGGTAACTACCGCCGAGGAATACTGGAATGTGCTGCGCTATGTAATGGGCCTTGCCATCGAGCAGAGTTCGTTTTTCCTGCCTGGAAAGCTGGCAGCCATGCTCAGCTCGCTACAGAGTGTCCAGTGGTTGCAGGCATCCGGTAACGCCGCTTTGCAGCACAACTGGGGCGAATCGCTTGCGGAGTTCGTCACCGCCCTGAGTGGCCTGGTCATGATGCGCCCAGGTGGCTCGAGCGTGAGCAGGAAGACACCTGACGAGCCTTCACCAGTCACGCCTGCACTGGAACTGGACCCTGCCTGGAACGAGGTACTGCTCAACCCCCTGGTACCCAACCGGCTGAGTGACCTGCAGGCGCAGAACGTGCAACTCAAGGACATGGTCCGCAACACCACCCTGGGGCTTTATTTCGCCCCGGGTACCGAGCGTTTCTATTGCGTGATCGCGGGCCACGTCTATGAAGTGGCCAAGCCAGCACAGCAGTGGCAGATCATCAAGCAGGGCCGACTCGGGCCCACGCTGCAAAGAACGGGAAATCAGTGGCAGGTTGATCTGCAGGAAGGCTTGCGTGGCGGCGGCGCGGCCTACAGCAGTTTCGAAACGGCCCTGGCCAACGAAGACATATCCCTGCGCTACACCACGCTGGCTTCGGGAATGAAGAACATTGCCGCGCTCCAGCCGACCAAGTACCAGATGCTACTGCGTGCCCATGCCTTGAGCCGCCACTATCTGGACACCTGCCTGAAGAACCTCAACCTGTCTTCGCCCCAGGCGCCCCTGCCGCCCGAGACACTGAGCATCTTGCAAAACGTGTTCGACCACCCTCCCTCAGACCAGACAGTACGCCTGCTGCGTGACTATACCCAGCGGATACTGGACGAGCTGTTGTCAGCCTCGATGGACACGGTCACCTCCAAACGCCTCGTAGTGGGCATGAACATGCCCGGTCAGCGCGATACCTACGGTTTCACCTACCACAACGACCCCGGCAAGCGGATCTTTCTCACCGAGCGCGTGTTCACCCTGCCATGGGACGTTTCGATTTACGCAACGCCACCGGCCATCGAGCTGCTCGCCCACCAGCAAGCAACGACGCTGATACACGAGCTGTCACACCAGGTACTTCGAACCGTGGATATCGCCTACGTGGAAGCCGCGGCCCCCTTCCCGGACCAGATCAGCCAGCACACGCGGGGCGGGCGTATCGCCTATCAGACGATCCTTGGCTACAAACAGAACGGGCTCTCGATCAACACCCCCGCCCAGGCGCTGTTCAGAACCTTCGACACCTCGAGCCAGACCTGGAGAGATATCAGGAAAAAGGATGGACGAGCCCTGCCCGCGATCTTTCGGCTAAGCAAGACAAACACCCTGGCAGCTGCACGCACTGCGTTCTACAGCGATCCGCAGGTACGCACCGACCTGATCCTGGCCAACGCCGACTCGCTGAGCCTGATCATCACCAACCTGGGGCGCAGGCGCTTTGCCGGCGCTGCCGGCTGAAAGCAAAAAAAATGCCCCGTATCCTGCGATACGGGGCATTGGCACTACCGGGCAGTTACCTGCCCTGCTGCATCATCAGACGCCCGACGCCTTGGCGGCGGCAACGTCCTTGATCGACAGCTTGATACGGCCGCGGTTGTCCACGTCCAGTACCAGTACTTCGACTTCCTGGCCTTCTTTCAGGATGTCGGTCACTTTCTCGACGCGAGCATCGCTCAGCATGGAGATGTGAACCAGACCGTCCTTGCCCGGCAGGATGTTGACGAATGCACCGAAGTCGACGATGCGCTCGACCTTGCCGACGTAGATCTTGCCGATCTCGGCTTCGGCAGTGATGCTCAGAACGCGCTGGCGCGCAGCTTCTGCAGCATCCTTGGTTTCGCCGAAGATCTTGATCGAACCGTCGTCTTCGATATCGATCGACGCCTTGGTTTCTTCGCAGATGGCACGGATGGTTGCGCCGCCCTTGCCGATGACGTCGCGAATCTTGTCGGTGTCGATCTTCATCGCGATCATGGTCGGTGCGTTTTCCGACAGCTCGGTACGCGACTGGCCAATGATCTGGTTCATCTGGCCGAGGATGTTCAGGCGCGCTTCCAGGGCCTGGCCCAGGGCGATTTCCATGATCTCTTCGGTGATGCCGTTGATCTTGATGTCCATCTGCAGCGCGGTCACACCCTTGGCGGTACCGGCTACCTTGAAGTCCATGTCGCCCAGGTGGTCTTCATCACCCAGAATGTCGGTCAGGATGGCGAACTTCTCGCCCTCTTTGACCAGACCCATGGCGATACCGGCTACCGGCGCCTTCATCGGTACACCAGCGTCCATCAGGGCCAGGGAAGCGCCACAGACCGAAGCCATCGAGCTCGAACCGTTGGATTCGGTGATCTCCGACACCACGCGGATGGTGTACGGGAACACGTCGGCGGCCGGCAGCATGGCCTGGACCGAACGACGGGCCAGACGGCCGTGACCGATTTCGCGACGACCAGCACCGCCCATGCGGCCACACTCGCCCACCGAGAACGGCGGGAAGTTGTAGTGCAGCATGAAGGGGTCTTTGCGCTCGCCTTCCAGGGTGTCCAGCAGCTGTGCGTCACGTGCAGTACCCAGGGTCGCAACGACCAGGGCCTGGGTTTCGCCACGGGTGAACAGGGCCGAACCGTGGGTTTTCGGCAGCACGCCGACTTCGATGTTCAGCGGGCGCACGGTCTTGGTGTCGCGACCATCGATACGTGGCTTGCCGTTGACGATGTTTTCGCGAACGGTGCGGTATTCGATTTCACCGAAGATCTCTTTGACTTCAGCGGCAGTCGGCTGGCCTTCTTCGCCGGAGAACTTGGCGATGACCTGCTCGCGCAGCTCGCCCAGGCGAGCGTAACGGTCGGCCTTGACGGTGATGGTGTAGGCATCGGACACCGCGGCACCGAATTCGCCACGAATGGCGCTCAGCAGCGGGGTGTTCTCGGCCTTGGCAGTCCAGTCCCAGGTAGGCTTGGCGGCTTCGGCAGCCAGCTCCTTGACAGCCTGGATCACGGCCTGGAATTCGTCGTGGGCGAACAGCACGGCGCCCAGCATCTGGTCTTCGGTCAGCTCCTTGGCTTCCGATTCGACCATCAGCACGGCGTCGGAGGTACCGGCAACGACCATGTCCAGGCTCGAGGCAGCCAGTTGCTCGTAGGTCGGGTTCAGCAGGTAGCCGGTGCTTTCGTGGAAAGCGACACGGGCGGCGCCGATAGGGCCTTCGAACGGAATGCCGGAGATGGCCAGCGCAGCCGAGGTACCGATCATGGCAGCGATGTCCGGATCGGTTTTCTTGCTGGTGGAAACGACGGTGCAGACAACCTGCACTTCGTTCATGAAGCCTTCAGGGAACAGCGGACGGATCGGACGGTCGATCAGACGCGAGGTCAGGGTCTCTTTCTCGGAAGGACGGCCTTCACGCTTGAAGAAACCACCAGGGATCTTGCCGGCGGCGTAGGTCTTTTCCTGATAGTGAACGGACAGGGGGAAGAAGCCTTTGCCTGGATCGGCCTGTTTGGCACCGACCACGGTCACCAGCACGGTGACATCGTTGTCGACGGTGACCAATACGGCGCCGGACGCTTGACGAGCAATACGGCCCGTCTCGAGGGTAACGGTCGATTGACCGAACTGGAATTTCTTGATTACCGGGTTCACGGTTTCCTACCTTCTTCAGTGGCTCTGGGGGAACTGGTTCTTGCGAATTCTTGGGCAGCACAGGGAATCGGCCCTGTTGGCAGTCCAGATAAAACTAGAGGTTGGGAGCCTGCCCTGCCCTTGCGGTAAACCGCGCGGGCGAGGCAGACAGCCAACCTCATAGATACGCGCGGCGTGCTCACCCGCGCGGGGGCCGAAGCCCTCGGCGGATGACAGCAGCACGCCGTGCACACCACTGACCAGGCCGCTATTAGCGACGCAGGCCCAGACGACCGATCAGGGCGCTGTAACGAGTGGTGTCTTTACCTTTCAGGTAGTCCAGCAGCTTGCGACGCTGGTTTACCATGCGGATCAGACCACGACGGGAGTGGTGGTCTTTACCGTTGGCCTTGAAGTGGCCTTGCAGCTTGTTGATGTTGGCGGTCAGCAGGGCAACCTGCACTTCCGGGCTACCGGTGTCACCGGCTGCTTGCTGGTATTCGCCAACGATCTTTGCTTTTTCTTCAACGCTGAGTGCCATCTGGCTTCTCCAATATCAAGGGAAACCGTACACACGGTTTCCAATAGGCCAGGGACAGATCCCTGTATTTAAAAGTGAGGCGTGACCGTGCCTATTGACAGCCATCCTCTTGCCCGCCAGTGCCGGGCCTGAACCCGACACTGAAGGTTTCGATCATTCCGACCGAATCAGTCGACGTGGCGCAATGCGCCCGTCTTCGCTCACTTCACCGATACCGATGAAACGACCGTTGTGATCCTGCACGCGGACCATGCCGAACTTCGGCGCATCCGGTGCACGTACCGGCTGACCATGCAGCCAGTAGAACGCGCTGTGCTCGGAGAAGTGCAGCAACGGCCAGTCCTGCAACCCGCTGTCCGATGGCATCAGGAAGCGGTCGACCGCTTCGTTGCCACCTTCGGCGTGCACCTGCTCGAGCTCTTCGAGGGTGACGGTCTGGGCCAGTTCGAAGGGGCCTGCATGCGTACGGCGCAGTTCTGCAACATAGGCGCCGCAGCCCAGCTGCTCACCGATGTCCTCTACCAGCGTACGGATGTAGGTGCCCTTGCTGCAGCCTACCGAGAGGCGTACCCGGGTGCCTTCGCACTCGAGCAGCTCCAAGCGGTTAATAGTAACAGAACGCGCTTCACGCTCCACTACTTCGCCTGCACGTGCCAGCTTGTACAGCGGCTGGCCATCGCGCTTGAGCGCCGAGTACATCGGCGGTATCTGGCTGATTGGACCACGAAACTGTGGCAGTACGGCTTCAACGTCGCTGCGACCAACGGTCACTTCGCGGGTTTGCAGAATTTCGCCTTCGGCGTCGCCCGTGTTGGTGGTCTGCCCCAGTTGCATCACCGTCTCGTAGCCCTTGTCGGACTCGAGCAGGTATTGCGAGAACTTGGTCGCCTCGCCGAAGCACAGCGGCAGCACGCCACTGGCCAGCGGGTCGAGGCTGCCGGTATGTCCGGCCTTCTCGGCGTTGAGCAGCCAGCGCACCTTCTGCAGGGCAGCATTGGAGGTGAACCCCAACGGCTTGTCGAGCAGGATGATGCCGCTGACGTTACGACGGATACGCTTGACCTGAGCCACCGCTTACTCCTTGGTGTCCAGGGGGGTATCGTCGGACTTGTGCTGGCTGTCCTCGGCGACCGCGCGCTCGATCAGTGCCGACAGATGGGCACCGCGGGTCACGCTCTCGTCGTAGTGGAAGTGCAGTTGCGGCACGCTGCGCAGCTTCATTTCCTTGCCCAGTTGCATGCGCAGGAAACCGGCGGCGCTGTTGAGCACCTTGAGGCTTTGCTTGATGTCTTCTGCGCTGTCCTCGCCCATCACGGTGATGAACACCTTGGCGTGGCCGACATCGCGGCTGACGTCGACGGCGGTGATGGTCACCAGGCCGACGCGCGGATCTTTGACTTCGCGACGGATCAGTTGCGCCAGTTCGCGCTGCATCTGATCGCCGATACGTTGGGTACGGCTGTATTCTTTTGCCATGTTTTGCTACCTGTAACTAAAGCGGCAAACGCCCGGCCAGGCTTGGGCCTGACCGGGCGTTGCGTTCAGAGCCGCCGACCTGCGCCTTGCGGCGGGCGGTCTGCGGCTCCCAAGCTCGCGGCTTAGAGCGTGCGAGCCACTTGGACTTTCTCGAAGACTTCGATCTTGTCGCCGACCTTGACGTCGTTGTAGCTCTTGACGCCAATACCGCACTCCATGCCGGCACGTACTTCGGACGCATCGTCCTTGAAGCGACGCAGCGACTCCAGTTCGCCTTCGAAGATCACCACGTCGTCGCGCAGTACGCGAATCGGACGGTTGCGGTAAACCACACCCTCGGTGACCATACAGCCGGCGATGGCGCCGAACTTCGGCGAACGGAACACGTCACGCACTTCGGCGATACCCAGGATGTTCTCGCGAACATCGCTGCCGAGCATGCCGGTCAGGGCTTTCTTGACGTCTTCAATGATGTCGTAGATCACGTTGTAGTAACGCATATCCAGACCTTCCTGCTCGACGATCTTGCGCGCGCCGGCATCGGCACGCACGTTGAAGCCGAACAGTACTGCATTGGAAGCCAGGGCCAGGTTGGCGTCGCTCTCGGTGATACCACCGACACCGCCGCCGATCACGCGAACCTGTACTTCGTCGTTGCCAAGACCGCTGAGGGAGCCCTGCAGGGCCTCCAGAGAACCACGCACATCGGACTTGAGTACGATGTTGAGGGTTTTCTTCTCTTCCTGGCCCATGTTCTCGAAGATGTTCTCGAGCTTGCCAGCGTGGGCACGTGCCAGTTTGACTTCGCGGAACTTGCCTTGACGGAACAGAGCCACTTCACGGGCTTTCTTCTCGTCGGCAACCACGCTCAGTTCGTCACCGGCATCCGGGGTGCCATCCAGGCCGAGAATCTCGACCGGGATCGACGGGCCGGCTTCCTTAACAGGCTTGCCGTTCTCGTCGAGCATGGCCCGTACACGGCCGTAGTTCGAACCGCACAGCACCATGTCGCCCTGACGCAGGGTACCGTCCTGAACCAGCACGGTAGCCACCGGGCCACGGCCCTTGTCCAGGCGCGACTCGACCACGACACCACGGCCAGGGGCCGATGGGGTGGCCTTGAGCTCGAGGATCTCGGCTTGCAGCAGAACGGCTTCGAGCAGTTCGTCGACGCCGGTACCCATCTTGGCCGAAACCTTGACGAATGGCGTGTCGCCACCCCAGTCCTCGGAGGTCACGCCTTCGACGGCCAGTTCGTTGCGGATGCGGTCCAGGTCTGCACCTGGCTTGTCGATCTTGTTCACTGCAACGACCAGTGGAACACCTGCCGCCTTGGCGTGCTGTACCGCTTCACGGGTTTGCGGCATTACGCCGTCGTCCGCCGCGACCACCAGGATCACGATGTCGGTCGCCTTAGCACCACGGGCACGCATTGCGGTAAACGCGGCGTGACCCGGGGTGTCGAGGAAGGTGACCATGCCACGGTCGGTTTCCACGTGGTACGCACCGATGTGCTGGGTGATACCACCGGCTTCGCCGGCAGCTACCTTGGCACGACGGATGTAGTCGAGCAGGGAAGTCTTACCGTGGTCAACGTGGCCCATTACGGTCACGACCGGCGCACGGGAGAACGACTCGCCTTCGAACTTCAGGGACTCGGCCAGGGAATCTTCCAGCGCGTTGTCGCTGACCAGCGTGACCTTGTGGCCCAGCTCTTCGGCGATCAGCTGAGCAGTTTCCTGATCGAGCACCTGGTTGATGGTGACCGGAGTACCCATCTTGAACATGAACTTGACGACTTCAGCGGCCTTGACCGACATCTGCTGTGCCAGCTCGGAAACGGTGATGGTCTCGCCAATGGCCACGTCGCGGATAACCGGACCGGTCGGGCTCTGGAAGCCGTGGGCATTGCGCTTCTTCATCTTGCCCTTGCCACGGCCACCACGGCGGAAGCTGTCGCTTTCCTCTTCGGTGGTACGTGGGGCGGCACGTGGAGCTGGCGCCTTTTCCTTTTCCTTGACCTTGACCGATACGCGCGGGGCCTCGTTGCGGCGCTCGCCACCACGGCGGTCGTCGTCACGCGACTTGTCGTTGCGACGGGCGTCTTCGGCTTTCTTGCGCTCGACACCCGGGGCCGGAGCTGCAACCGGCTCGGCAGCTGCAGGCGCAGCTGTCACGGCCGGTGCTGCAGCGGCTGGCGCAGGGGCGCTGGCCGGCTGACGGCTGGCGGATTCTTCGGCACGTTTACGCGCTTCAGCTTCAGACTTTTCGCGTGCTGCGTTTTCAGCGGCACGACGTTCTTCCAGCTCGCGATTCTGCTCAGCCTGGATTTCTTCGGGGCTGCGCTGTACGAAAACTTTCTTCTTGCGTACTTCTACGCTGATGCTCTTGCTACCAGCAACACGCAGGGTGCTGGTGGTCTTGCGCTGCAAGGTAATCTTGCGCGGCTCTTCCACCTTCGCCTTGTGGCTGCTTTTCAAGTGGGTCAGCAGAGCCTGCTTCTCACTGTCGGTCACTACCTGACCGGCGTCGGTGTGCGGCAGACCTGCCTCACGCATCTGCTGCAGCAGGCGCTCTACCGGTGCAGCGACCTCTTGGGCCAATTCTTTCACCGTGACTTGCGTCATGCACTTCTCTCCTCAGGCCAGCCTACTTACTCGAACCAGTGGGCTCGGGCGGCCATGATCAACTTGCCGGCACGTTCTTCGTCGATGCCGTCGATGTCGAGCAGGTCATCAATCGACTGCTCGGCCAGGTCTTCGCGGGTAACCACGCCGCGCACCGCCAGTTCCGCCGCCAGATCCTTGTCCATACCCTCAAGCGAGAGCAGGTCTTCGGCCGGATGGGCGTCTGCCAGTTTTTCCTCAGTAGCGATGGCTTTGGTCAACAGGCGGTCCTTGGCACGCGCGCGGAGTTCGTTGACGATCTCCTCGTCGAAGCCATCGATGTTGAGCATTTCTTCCAGCGGTACGTAGGCAATTTCTTCCAGGCTGGTGAAACCTTCGTCAACGAGAACCTGCGCCAGCTCTTCGTCGACTTCCAGCTCTTCGATGAAGTTACGCAGAATGTCGCCGGTTTCAGCTTGTTGCTTGGCCTGGATGTCCGACTCGGTCATCACGTTCAGGGTCCAGCCGGTCAACTGGCTGGCCAGACGTACGTTCTGACCACCACGGCCAATGGCTTGCGCCAGGTTGTCCGCGGCTACAGCGATGTCCATCGCGTGGGCATCTTCATCAACGATGATCGCCGCGACTTCTGCCGGCGACATGGCGTTGATGACAAACTGGGCCGGGTTGTCGTCCCACAGGACGATATCCACTCGCTCGCCGCCCAACTCGCCAGACACTGCCTGTACGCGCGAACCGCGCATACCGATGCAGGCGCCTTGCGGGTCGATGCGCTTGTCCTTGGAGCGGACAGCGATCTTGGCGCGAGAACCCGGGTCACGGGAAGCCGCCATGACCTCGATAAGGCCCTCGGCGATTTCCGGCACTTCGATGCGGAACAGTTCGATCAGCATCTGGGGCGCGGTACGCGACAGGATCAGCTGCGGGCCGCGGTTTTCGGTGCGGATTTCCTTGAGCAGCGCACGTACACGCACACCGACACGGAAAGTCTCGCGGGAGATGATGTCTTCACGGGCCAGCAGCGCTTCGGCGTTGTTGCCCAGGTCGACGATCACGTTGTCACGGGTAACCTTCTTGACGGTACCCGAGATGATTTCGCCCAGACGCTCGCGATAGGCATCGACCACCTGTGCGCGCTCGGCTTCGCGGACCTTCTGCACGATGACCTGCTTGGCGGTCTGTGCAGCGATGCGGCCGAACTCGATGGACTCGATCTTCTCTTCGATGACATCGCCAACCTTGGCTTCAGGATGGGTTTCCTGAATCTTGCTTGGCCAGGTTTCGATCGCAGGATCGTCAAGATCCTCTTCCTCGACCACCGTCCAGCGACGGAAGGTCTCGTAGTTACCGGTGTGGCGGTTGATCTCCACACGCAGGTCGACTTCATCTTCGAAGCGCTTCTTGGTAGCAGTGGCCAGGGCCACTTCCAATGCTTCGAAAATCACGTCTGCCGGTACACCCTTTTCATTGGATACCGACTCAACAACCAGCAGTACTTCTTTGCTCATCGTACGCCTCGCCTTTCGCAAGCCATTGGGTCCGCACGAACTATCGGACCCGGCATGTCTCAGTCAAAACTGGGAATAATGTTGGCCTTGTCGATCATGTCGATCGGCAGAAGGAATTCGTGGTCATCTACCTGCACCACGACATCCTGCTCTTCCACACCGCGCAGAAGGCCCTGAAAATTACGTCGACCTTCGAAAGGCGAGCGCAGTTTAATCTTCACCTGCTCACCGACATACTTTGCAAACTGTTCAAGTGTGAACAGCGGGCGTTCCATGCCAGGAGAGGAAACTTCAAGGGTGTATTCAACGGAAATGGGATCTTCGACATCCAGAATGCCGCTGATCTGACGGCTGACGATGGCGCAGTCATCCACCAGCACACCGCCTTCTTTGTCGATATAAACGCGCAACATTGAGTGGCGGCCTTGAGCCGAAAACTCGATACCCCAGCATTCATAGCCTAGGGCCACGACCACCGGGGCCAACAAGGCCTGCAACTCTTCTAGCTTGCTCGACACCTGAACCCCCTTGTGCATGCTATGCAAATAAAAAATGGGCGAAGCGCCCATCCCTGATACGCCGGGTGAATACCGGCGCTGAGAACTGATCAGCTAACAAAAAGCCCCTGAAAAGGGGCTCTGCTGAAACTGGTTGCGGGGGCTGGATTTGAACCAACGACCTTCGGGTTATGAGCCCGACGAGCTACCAGACTGCTCCACCCCGCGTCAAAGCTGGGGCGAAAGTATACGACCGAACCCCGCGAGGGGTCAATCTAACCTCCACCTACAAGAAAGCCCGCTGTAGCGGGCTGTCTTGTTTCAATTGGTACCGAGAAGGGGACTCGAACCCCTACACCCTATGGGCACAACCACCTCAAGGTTGCGTGTCTACCAATTCCACCACCTCGGCAATACTACTTTGAAACCCGTTACTTCTGCTCTTGAGCTGGAGGTACATCGCCGGTGTTGCTGGCGGGTGCCTGTTGCTCCTGGAGCACCGGTACATCATCTGTTGCCGGTTTTTGCTGCTTCACTTCAAGTACCGCTGGATCTGGAAGCCCTACCTGAGTCAGCTGATGAGCTTTCTCTTTAGCAAAGTAACCTAACCCTAGGGCGGTTATGAAGAAACTGGCGGCAAGTATAGCAGTAAACTTACTAAGAAAGGTAGCAGAACCTTGGCTTCCGAACACAGTATTTGAAGCCCCTGCGCCGAAAGATGCACCTGCTTCCGCACCTTTACCCTGTTGCAGCAACACCAGCACTACCAAACCCAGTGCGCCCAACAGATGAAAAACTACTACGACTGTTTCCAGCATTTTTCAGTTTCCTGCGGCGCGACAAATTGCACCGAATTCGTCTGCGTTCAGGGAAGCTCCACCAATGAGCCCCCCATCGATATCCGGCATGCCGAACAGCTCAGCCGCATTGGCCGCCTTCACGCTGCCGCCGTATAGAAGCCGCACATTCATCGCGACCTCTGAATTCTTTGCCGCCAGTTGCTCACGAATGGCCTTGTGCACATCCTGAGCCTGTTGCGGGCTGGCCGTGAGGCCGGTGCCGATGGCCCATACAGGCTCATAGGCAATGATTGCACTGGCGAAGGCCTCAACACCGAATGCGTCGATGATGCTGCTCAACTGACGCCCTACAACCTCAAGCGTCTTGCCAGCTTCGCGCTCCTCCAGGGTTTCCCCTACACAGAGCACAGGCTTCAACCCGCAAGCCTGAGCCGCAGCGAACTTGCGATTCAGCACTTCGTCGCTTTCGCCCAGTATCTGGCGACGCTCCGAGTGCCCGATCAGCACCAGCTCACATCCCGCATCGACCAGCTGACTCGGAGCAACCTCACCGGTCAGCGCGCCTTGCTGGGGCTCTACCGCAGAATCCTGAGCACCCACGGCTATCGACTTGCCCTGCAACCCTTCAATCGCTTGATTGATGTACAGGCAGGGCGGGAACACCGCGACTTCAACACCGCTCGGCAGGGCTAGATTGCTCAAGCCCTTGATCAGCTCAGCGACGCTGGCGCGGGTACCGTGCATCTTCCAGTTACCAGCTACCATAGGGCGACGCATGCTGTACCTCGTCGGTCAAAGTGGGCGCAGATGTTACCCAACCCGATCACCACTGGCAAGCGCTAATCAGGCGCAAACTTCAGTTACCAGCTTTGCCAGTTCCTCGGCGTAGCCGCGCACCTGACTTTCGTCGTCACCTTCGACCATCACACGCACCAGTGGCTCTGTGCCGGACTTGCGCAGCAGCACGCGACCACGACCCGCCATGGCCTCGGTGACCCGCTCGCAGGCCTGTTTGACCGCCGGGTGCTCGACAGGGTCCACCTTGCTCTCGCCAAAGCGAACATTGATCAGCACCTGCGGGCATTTGCGCAGCGCCTGACGGGCCTGAGCCAGGGTTTCACCGCGACGCTTGAGCGCCATCAGCACCTGCAGGGCAGCGATGATCGCATCTCCTGTGGTGGTATGACTGAAGCACACCACGTGCCCGGAATTCTCGCCGCCGATGTTCCAGTCGCGCTCCAGCAGTTCGGCCATCACATAGCGGTCACCCACCTTGGCACGCACAAACGGTATCGAGAGCTCCTGCAAGGCCAGTTCGAGGCCCAGGTTGCTCATCAGCGTACCCACAACGCCACCATTGAGCTTGCCACGCTCCTGGAGGTCACGGGCAATGATGAACAGCAATTCGTCACCATCGACGATCGCGCCGGTATGGTCGACCATCAGCACCCGGTCACCGTCACCGTCGAACGCGATCCCCAGGTCGGCATGCCCTACCAGGACCGCCGCCTGAAGCGACTCGATATGGGTCGAACCGCAGTTCTCGTTGATGTTGAGGCCATCCGGCTGCGCTGCCAGCACCGTGACATCGGCGCCGAGCTCGCGAAACACGCTGGGGGCCACCTTGTACGTGGCGCCGTGGGCGCAGTCGACCACCAGCTTGAGGCCGGCGAAATCGGTACTGGTCGGCACGCTGCTCTTGCAGAACTCGATGTAGCGGCCGGCCGCGTCGTTGATGCGCGACACCTTGCCCAGCTTGCTCGACTCGACCACGGTCATGGGCTTGTCGAGCAACTCCTCGATCATCTGCTCCACATCGTCGGGCAGCTTGGTGCCCTGACCGGAGAAGAACTTGATGCCGTTGTCGTCATGCGGATTGTGCGACGCACTGATGACGATCCCGGCTTCGGCATGAAAGGTGCGGGTCAGGTAGGCGATGGCCGGCGTCGGCATCGGGCCGAGCAGCAGCACATCTGCGCCCGCCGCAGACAGACCGGCCTCAAGGGCCGACTCGAACATGTAGCCGGAGATACGCGTGTCCTTGCCTACGAGCACCCGGCAGGCGCCGAGCTTGCGAAAGGCCATGCCTGCGGCCCAACCGAGCTTGAGCATGAAATCCGGCGTGATCGGGTATTCGCCGACACGGCCACGAATGCCGTCGGTACCAAAATATTTTCTGCTCATAGTGAAATGCTCCGTCACTCTTATTCGGCGGCTTCAACCGCTGCAATCATCCGTACCACGTCGACGGTCTCGGCAACATCGTGAACCCGCAGGATGCTCGCACCCCGGGTCATCGCCAGCGCAGCAAGCGCCAGGCTGCCATAAAGCCGCTCACCGACCGGACGCTCCAGCGCCAGGCCGATCATGCTCTTGCGCGAAACGCCCACCAGGAGGGGACGGCCCAGGCGATAAAGGTCCTGCATATGCTTGAACAGGCTGAGGTTGTGCGCAAGCGTCTTGGCAAAACCAAAGCCCGGATCGAGCACAATCTTTTCGGCGCCGATACCCACCGAAGCACAGGCTGCCATGCGCTGCTCGAGAAACATCGCCACCTCGACGGTCACATCGTCGTAGTGCGGGTTGTTCTGCATGTCGCCGGGCTCGCCGCGCATGTGCATAAAGCAGACCGGCAAACCGGTGGCTGCAGCGGCATCCAGGGCGCCATCGCGGGTCAGCGAGCGCACATCGTTGATCAGCCCCGCGCCCAGGCGGGCAGTCTCGCGGATCACCGCCGGCGTCGAGGTATCGACCGAGATGATGACATCCAGCTCGCGACTGATCGCTTCGACAATGGGTGCAACCCGCTCGAGCTCTTCGAGAGCAGTGACCACGCGTGCACCTGGCCGGGTGGACTCCCCACCGACATCGACAAGCGTAGCACCGGCCGCCACCATCGCTTCGGCATGGCGCAAGGCCGCATCACGCTGGGTGAAGCGACCGCCGTCCGAGAAGGAATCAGGGGTTATGTTGAGGATACCCATCACATGGGTACGGGAAAGGTCGAGAACCCGGTTGCCGCAAGGCAACCGGGTTGGGTACTGCTGTGAAGTCATGTCAACCCTTAGAGCTGCGCCGCCGGACCACCGATCGGGGACTCGGGGCGATCACCTTGCGTTGCAGAGGTGCCCGAAGTGCCCGAACCACCTTCCCAGTCACGGGGCTCACGCGGCTCGCGACCGGCCATGATGTCGTCGATCTGGTCGGCATCGATGGTCTCGTACTTCATCAGCGCATCGGCCATGGCATCGAGCTTGTCACGGTTTTCGGTGAGGATCTGCTTGGCAGTGGCATAGCACTGGTCGATGATGCTGCGCACCTCGGAGTCGATCAACTTGGCCGTCTCGCCCGAAACGCTGGCGTGCTGGGAACCGGCACTGCGGCCCAGGAACACTTCGCCTTCTTCTTCGGCGTACATCAGCGGGCCGAGTTTTTCCGACAAGCCCCACTTGGTGACCATGTTGCGAGCGATCTGGCTGGCTCGCATGATGTCGTTGGAGGCACCCGTGGTAACGCCATCGAAGCCAAGGGTCATTTCCTCGGCGATACGACCACCGTACAACGAGCAGATCTGACTGATCAGCGCACGCTTGGACAGGCTGTAGCGGTCCTCTTCCGGCAGGAACATCGTGACGCCCAGGGCGCGACCGCGCGGAATGATCGAGACCTTGTACACCGGGTCGTGCTCGGGCACCACGCGACCGACGATGGCATGACCCGCCTCGTGGTAAGCGGTGTTCTGCTTCTCTTTCTCGGACATGACCATCGACTTGCGCTCGGCGCCCATCATGATCTTGTCCTTGGCCAGCTCGAACTCCTTCATCTCGACCACACGCTTGCCGCCGCGCGCAGCGAACAGCGACGCCTCGTTGACCAGGTTGGCCAGGTCGGCACCGGAGAAGCCGGGCGTACCACGGGCGATCACAGCAGGGTTCACGTTGTCGCCGATCGGCGTCTTGCGCATGTGCACCTTGAGAATCTGCTCGCGACCACGGATGTCGGGCAGGCCAACGACCACTTGGCGGTCGAAACGGCCTGGACGCAGCAACGCAGGGTCAAGCACGTCCGGACGGTTGGTAGCGGCGATCACGATGATGCCGTCGTTCATTTCGAAGCCGTCCATCTCCACCAGCAACTGGTTGAGGGTCTGCTCGCGCTCGTCATGACCACCGCCCATGCCGGCGCCACGGTGGCGACCGACGGCGTCGATTTCGTCGATGAAGATGATGCACGGTGCGTGCTTCTTGGCCTGCTCGAACATGTCACGTACACGGCTGGCACCGACACCCACGAACATTTCAACGAAGTCGGAACCGGAAATGGTGAAGAACGGCACCTTGGCCTCACCCGCAATGGCCTTGGCCAGCAGGGTCTTACCGGTACCGGGCGGGCCGACCATCAGCACGCCGCGCGGAATACGACCGCCCAGGCGCTGGAACTTGCCTGGATCACGCAGGAACTCGACCAGCTCGCCAACCTCTTCCTTGGCTTCATCGCAACCTGCGACGTCGGCCAGGGTGGTCTTGACCTGGTCTTCGGAGAGCAGACGCGCCTTGCTCTTGCCGAAACTCATCGGCCCACCCTTGCCACCGGCACCGCCCTGCATCTGGCGCATGAAGAACATGAACACGGCGATGATGACCAGGATCGGGAAGCTGGCGACCAGCAACTGGGTCCAGATGCTTTGTTGTTCAGGCTGCTTGCCTTCGACCACGACGTGGTTGTCGACCAAGTCGCCGATCAGGCCGTTGTCGGCGATCGCGGGACGCACGGTCTTGAAGCTGTCGCCGTCGGTACGCTTACCAATGATGACTGCACCGTCGACCGTCACACGCTCGACCTTGCCATCCTTGACCTGCTGAATGAAGTCGGAATAGTTGAGGGTCTGCGGCTCGTTCGGGCTGGAGAAGTTGTTCATCACGGTCACCAGGACCGCGGCGATGATCAACCACAGGATCAGATTCTTTGCCATGTCGTTCAATTAGCTACCCTCTGAGGCAGGCCTTAGGCGCAGCCGTGCCTCGCATGATAATCACCGGCTTAACTTACTACATTACCTACATGTCTGCAGGCGCCGTCTGTAACCCTTTGTGAAACCTAGACTACACGATGTTCATCCAGGTCAGGCAGGACATCCGATTGGAAATAGCTATCGGATACCCTGGAAGCTGCCGGCCTGAAGCCCTACTCGCCCTTGTAGCCACGCCCCAGCATGTACTGCTCGCGGGAGCGATCGCGTGAAGAATCGGGCTTGAGCATCTGCACCTTGTCGAATTTCTTGCGGGCGTCCTTGAGGTAGACGTCAAACCCCTCGCCCTGAAAGATCTTGATCAGAAAATCGCCACCCGGCTTGAGTACCCGGGTCGCCAGATCAAGGGCCAGCTCGCACAGGAACATGGCCTTGGGCATATCCACAGCGGGCGTACCACTCATATTGGGGGCCATATCGGAAATCACAAGGTCTACGTGCGAATTACCGACCGCCTCGAGAATCTGCGCGAGCACTTCATCCTGGGTAAAGTCGCCCTGGATGAAGGTAACGTCGGGAATACTGTCCATTTCAAGGATGTCGGAGGCGATCAGACGCCCCTGACCGCCAATCAGACGACTGGTCACCTGCGACCAGCCACCGGGCGCCGCGCCCAGATCGATCACGCTCATGCCCGGGCGGATCAAACGGTACTTTTCCTGGATTTCGAGCAATTTGTAGCTCGCGCGCGAGCGATATCCGTCCTTTTGCGCCTTTTTGACGTAAGGATCGTTGAAGTGTTCTTTCAGCCAGCCAAGGCTTGTCTTGGAACGCGCCACTGGGCACCTCGATGATAAGGGTCGTGATTAACTGGGCGGATCCACGGGCCCTCGGGTAAAATGGCCGCCATTTTTACAGAATCTAGACAAAGGGTCAGATTATGCCGCTCAATAACGAGCAGAAGAAACAGTACAAATCCATTGGCCACGACCTGAAACCAGTTCTGATTGTGGCAGGCAACGGCCTGACTGAAGGGGTTATCGCCGAACTCGAGCGCGCCCTGGCCGATCACGAACTGATCAAGGTAGAGATCCGCTCGGAAGACCGCGAAGAACGTGCCGCCGCCATTGCCGCACTGTGCAAGGCCGGCCGCGCCGAACTGGTGCAGACCATCGGCAAGAAGGCACTGATCTATCGCCGCAACCCGCAGCCCAACAAGCAACTGTCGAACATCCACCGCTACAAGTGATGTTCGCGCCGTTCAGTGGCGCGCCTTGCGCGCCCTGCCCGGCGGCGGCTGCAGCACCAGCAGCAAACCGCTGAGGCCCAGCACCAGGTAGCAGAACAGCTGCCAACGCAACTGCCCCGCCCCGCCAACCCGCAAGACGAAATACATCACGCACGCCGCCACTGCCATCAGCAGCAGTTGCCCACGCATGTCTCGCCACAGGCTGGCCATCCCTTCGGCCTGAATCAGCACCAGCACCTGCACGCCGCAGCCCACCGCCGCAAAGGCGACCAGCAGCGACGCGGCCAGCACGCCAAAATCTTCGATCAACAGCGGCGCCAGGCCAATCTGGCCCAGCACCGGCAGTACCGCAAAATGCAGCATCCACACGCCGCCGACCCAGAGCACCTGGGCCAGCTGCCAGATCACTGCCGACGCGGCAAAGCCGCGCGGGCGATCAAATGTGACGGACTTCGACAATCTCGTACTCGACTGTGCCGCTCGGCGTCTTGATCACCACAGTGTCACCCTCTTCCTTGCCGATGATGGCGCGGGCGATCGGAGCACCGACCGAGAGCTTGCCGTTCTTGACGTCCGCTTCGTCCTCACCAACGATCTGGTAGGTCACCTGATCGCCGGTTTCGGTGTTTTCAAGGTTCACGGTGGTACCGAAGATCACCTTGCCCGTGTGGGCAATGGTGGTAACGTCGATCACTACCGCATTCTGCAGGCGGCCTTCGATATCGCGGATACGCGCCTCGACCATGCCCTGTTCTTCACGGGCAGCGTGGTACTCGGCGTTTTCCTTGAGGTCGCCCAGCTCGCGGGCTTCGCCAATCGCCTGGCTCAGGCGCGGGCGCTCGGTCTTGCTCAAAAAGAGATGCTCTTCCTCCAGGGCGCGAGCGCCCTGAACGGTCATCGGGTATTTGGTAATACTCATGCTTTGAGTCCTGCATGCAGATCCTGCAAGCGACGTACGGTTTTTTCCGGACCGAACTTCAGCGCTTCGCAGATGGCTTCACCGGCCGCAATAGTCGTGGTGCAGTAGATCTTGTGCTGCAACGCATTGCGACGAATCGAGTAGGAGTCGGCAATCGACTGGCGACCTTCGGTGGTGTTGATGATCAGCGACACTTCGTCGTTCTTGATCATGTCGACCACGTGCGGACGACCTTCGGTCACCTTGTTCACGCGACGCACTTTCAGGCCTGCCGCCTCGATGATCTTGGCGGTACCGGCCGTGGCAACCACTTCGAAGCCCAGGTTGATCAGGTCGCGGGCAACGCCAGCCACCTGCGGCTTGTCGTCGTCACGCACGCTGATGAACGCGGTGCCGCCGGTCGGCAGCACTTCGCTGGCGCCCATCTGGGCCTTGGCGAAGGCTTCGCCGAAGGTGTCACCGACACCCATGACTTCACCGGTGGACTTCATTTCAGGGCCGAGGATCGGATCGACGCCCGGGAACTTCGCGAACGGGAACACCGCTTCCTTCACGCTGTAGAAGTTCGGAATGATTTCCTGGGTGAAACCGATCTCTTTCAGGGTCTTGCCGGCCATGACGCGAGCCGCAATCATCGCCAGCGAGGTGCCGATGCACTTGGACACGAACGGTACGGTACGCGAAGCACGCGGGTTGACCTCGATCACGTAGATCTTGTCGCCCTGCAGCGCCAGCTGCACGTTCATCAGGCCGACAACGCCCAGCTCCAGTGCCATCTTCTTGACCTGGTCGCGCACTTCGTCCTGCACGTGGGCAGGCAGCGAGTACGGCGGCAGCGAGCATGCCGAGTCACCGGAGTGAACACCGGCCTGCTCGATGTGCTGCATGATCGCGCCGATCACCACGTCGGTGCCGTCGCAGACCGCATCCACGTCCATCTCGATGGCGCAGTTGAGGAAGTGGTCCAGCAGCACAGGGCTGTCGTTGGACACCTGCACCGCTTCACGCAGGTAGCGCTTGAGTTCGTCCAGTTCGTAGACAATCTCCATCGCACGGCCGCCCAGTACGTAGGACGGGCGCACCACCAGCGGGTAACCGATGACGCCGGCAGCACGAATCGCTTCGTCTTCGCTGCGCACGGTGGCGTTTGGCGGCTGCAGCAGGTTCAGGCGCTGAACCATCTGCTGGAAGCGCTCACGGTCTTCGGCACGGTCGATGGAGTCCGGGCTGGTACCGATGATCGGTACGCCGGCTTCTTCCAGGGCACGGGCCAGTTTCAGCGGAGTCTGGCCGCCGTAGTGCACGATGACGCCTTTCGGCTTCTCGACACGCACCACTTCCAGCACGTCTTCCAGGGTCAGCGGCTCGAAGTACAGGCGGTCGGAGGTATCGTAATCGGTGGAGACGGTCTCCGGGTTGCAGTTGACCATGATGGTCTCGTAGCCGTCTTCACGCAGTGCCAGTGCCGCATGGACGCAGCAGTAGTCGAACTCGATGCCCTGGCCGATACGGTTGGGGCCGCCACCCAGGATCATGATCTTGTCGCGGGTCGACGGGTTGGCCTCGCACTCTTCCTCGTAGGTGGAGTACAGATAGGCGGTGTCGGTGGCGAACTCGGCAGCGCAGGTATCGACGCGCTTGTAGACCGGGAAGATCTCGAGCTTGTGGCGGTGACGACGCAGGTTCTTGTCGGTGATGCCCAGCAGCTTGGCCAGGCGCTGGTCAGAGAAGCCCTTGCGCTTAAGGCGCAGCATCAGTGCCTTGTCGATATCGGCCAGGCCCAGGGTCTTGACCTTCTCTTCTTCCTTGATCAGGTCTTCCATCTGCACCAGGAACCAGCGGTCGATCATGGTCAGGGCGAAGATTTCATCCACGCTCATGCCCGAACGCATGGCGTCGGCCACGTACCAGATACGCTCGGCGCCCGGCACGGTCAGCTCGCGCTTGAGGATGCTGGCAGCTTCCGGGCTGGCCAGGTCCACTTTCGGGTCCAGCCCGCATACACCGACTTCCAGGCCGCGCAGGGCTTTCTGCAGCGACTCCTGGAAGGTGCGGCCGATGGCCATGACTTCACCCACGGATTTCATCTGGGTGGTCAGGCGGGCATCGGCTTTCGGGAATTTTTCGAAGGCAAAGCGCGGCAGCTTGGTGACGACGTAGTCGATCGACGGTTCGAACGAGGCCGGCGTGCGACCACCGGTGATGTCGTTCTGCAGTTCATCGAGGGTGTAGCCAACAGCCAGCTTGGCGGCGATCTTGGCGATCGGGAAGCCGGTGGCTTTCGAGGCCAGGGCCGAGGAACGCGAAACCCGCGGGTTCATCTCGATCACGACCATGCGGCCAGTGTCCGGGCAGATACCGAACTGCACGTTGGAGCCGCCGGTTTCGACACCGATTTCACGCAGCACCGCCAGCGAGGCGTTGCGCATGATCTGGTATTCCTTGTCGGTCAGGGTCTGCGCCGGTGCGACGGTGATCGAGTCACCGGTGTGCACGCCCATCGGGTCGAAGTTCTCGATGGAGCAGACGATGATGCAGTTGTCCTTTTTGTCGCGGACCACTTCCATCTCGTACTCTTTCCAGCCGATCAGCGATTCGTCGATCAGCAGTTCCTTGGTTGGCGACAGGTCCAGACCACGGGCGCAGATTTCTTCGAATTCTTCACGGTTGTAGGCGATGCCGCCACCGGTGCCGCCCATGGTGAAGGACGGACGGATGATGCACGGGAAGCCCAGCTTCTCGAGCACCGCATTGGCCTCTTCCATGCTGTGGGCGATACCCGAGCGCGGGCATTCCAGGCCGATGGCCTTCATGGCCTTGTCGAAACGCGAGCGGTCTTCGGCCTTGTCGATGGTGTCGGCGTTGGCACCGATCATTTCCACGCCGAATTTTTCCAGGACGCCTTCGCGCTCCAGGTCCAGCGCGCAGTTCAGCGCGGTCTGGCCGCCCATGGTCGGCAGCAGCGCGTCAGGGCGCTCCTTCTCGATGATCTTGGCCACCGACTGCCACTTGATCGGCTCGATGTAGGTGGCGTCGGCCATGGCCGGGTCGGTCATGATGGTGGCCGGGTTGGAGTTCACCAGGATGACGCGAAAACCCTCCTCGCGCAGGGCCTTGCAGGCCTGGGCGCCGGAGTAGTCGAATTCGCAGGCCTGGCCGATCACGATCGGGCCGGCGCCGAGAATCAGGATGCTTTTGATGTCTGTACGTTTTGGCATGGGTTGTCACTCAAATCCGCGGGTCAGTGGGCAAGCTGTGTCGAACAATCCACTCGAGGAGCGCCTGAACGCGGCCTGTGCCGGTTCAGGGCTGCCTCCGGGGGTGCTCAGCGGCGCTTGGCCATGGCATCGATGAAACGATCAAACAGTGGCGCGACGTCGGTCGGGCCCGGGCTCGCCTCAGGGTGCCCCTGGAAGCTGAAGGCGCTCTTGTCGGTGCGCTCGATGCCCTGCAGGGTACCGTCGAACAGCGACTTGTGGATGGCGCGCACGTTGCCTGGCAGGGTCGCTTCATCTACCGCGAAACCGTGGTTCTGGCTGGTGATCATCACCACGCCGGTGTCCAGGTCCTGGACCGGGTGGTTGGCACCGTGGTGACCATGACCCATCTTGACGGTCTTGGCACCGGAGGCCAGGGCCAGCAGCTGGTGGCCCAGGCAGATACCGAACACCGGCACTTCGGTTTCGAGGATTTCGCGGATCGCCTGGATCGCGTAGTCGCAAGGCTCGGGGTCGCCCGGGCCGTTGGACAGGAACACGCCATCGGGGTTGAGCGCGAGCACTTCGCTGGCCGGGGTTTGCGCCGGCACCACGGTGACGCGGCAGCCGCGCTCTACCAGCATGCGCAGGATGTTCAGCTTGACGCCATAGTCGTAGGCCACGACGTGGTACGGCAGCTCGGCGGCGTCGATGGTCGGGTGGCTGTCGGTCTTCAGGTTCCACACGCTGGAGCGCCACTCGTAGCGGCTCTTGGTGCTGACGACCTTGGCCAGGTCCATGCCCTTCAGGCCTGGGAAGCCGCGCGCGGCTGCGATGGCCGCCTCTTCAGAAATGTTGTCGCCAGCCAGGATGCAGCCGTTCTGCGCGCCCTTCTCACGCAGGATGCGGGTCAGGCGACGGGTGTCGATACCGGCAATGGCCACCACATTGTTGGCCTTGAGGTAATCGGACAGCGACATCGTGTTGCGCCAGTTGCTGGCGATCAGCGGCAGGTCACGGATGACCAGGCCGGCCGACCAGACCCGATCGGACTCGGCGTCTTCCGGCGTGGTGCCGGTGTTGCCGATGTGCGGGTAGGTCAGGGTAACGATCTGCTGCGAGTAAGAAGGGTCAGTCAGGATTTCCTGATAGCCGGTCATTGCGGTGTTGAACACCACCTCACCAACGGTCTGACCGTCGGCTCCAATGGCCTCACCGCGAAAAATGCTGCCATCGGCAAGGGCGAGTATGGCTGGCTTAGTCAAGAAGACCTCCCAAAAATAAAGCCTGAAGGGGCGATCGCAGGTTGCAAAAAAGCGGAATGACGTATAGACACGTCACCCCGCTTTCTTCGTCGAATTATCTGCGCGCTTTTAGTGGACACACTAAAGCTGTAGCTTACAGAAAAAGGCTTTTTCGGTCTACCACTGATGTGCCTGAAAGGCATGGGAATGCGACAGAAAGTCGCTTGTTTCAAACGCTCGGCCAGGGAGGCCGGCGAAGGGGCCGCATGGCAGCCCCTGGTGCAGCGATCAACGCAGGTCGAGCACGTCCTGCATGTCGTACAGGCCCGGCGCACGCCCATCCAGCCACAGCGCGGCACGTACCGCACCCTTGGCGAAGGTCATGCGGCTGGAGGCCTTGTGGGTGATCTCCAGGCGCTCGCCGTCAGCGGCGAACAGCACGGTGTGGTCACCCACCACGTCACCGGCACGCACGGTGGCAAAGCCGATGGTCTTGCGGTCCCGCGCACCGGTCTGGCCTTCCCGGCCATACACGGCCACTTCCTGCAGGTCACGGCCAAGTGCATTGGCCACCACCTCGCCCATGCGCAGCGCGGTACCCGACGGCGCATCCACCTTGTGACGGTGATGGGCCTCGATGATCTCGATGTCCACATCGTCGCCCAGCACACGCGCCGCCATGTCCAGCAGCTTCAGGCTGAGGTTGACGCCAACGCTGAAGTTGGCGGCAAACACGATAGGGATGTCCTTGCCCGCCTCGGCCAGCAGTTGCTTCTCTTCAACACTGAAACCGGTGGTGCCGATGACCATCGCCTTGCCCGCCTTGCGGCAGAACGCCAGGTTCTTCAAGGTCACCGAAGGATGGGTGAAGTCGATCAGCACATCGAACTCGTCGACCACCCGATCCAGATCACCCGACAGCGGCACACCAATACGCCCCAGCGCCGCCAGCTCGCCGGCGTCAGCCCCGACCAGCGTGCTGTCCGGACGATCCACGGCGGCGGTCAGGCCCGCCCCCGGCGTCTGCTGCACTGCCTCGATCAGGGTCTTGCCCATCCGCCCTGCCGCGCCCATTACCGCTATACGTCGCATGCCCTGTTCCTTCTTACAGATCGCCGAAGAAGCGCTTCACGCCTTCGAACCAGCCATTGGCCTTGGGAGAATGGCAGCTGTCGCCATCCAGCGAAACACGCAACTCTTCGAGCAGCTCACGCTGACGACGACTCAGGTTGACCGGCGTTTCTACCGCCACCCGGCACATCAGGTCGCCCGCACCACCGCCACGCACCGGCGCAACGCCCTTGCCGCGCAGACGGAACTGCTTGCCGGTCTGGGTCCCCTCGGGGATCTTCAGCTTGACCCGGCCATCGAGGGTCGGCACTTCCAGCTCGCCACCCAGCGCCGCATCGGTGTAGCTGATCGGCACTTCGCAGTACAGGTGCTTGCCGTCGCGCTGGAAGATCGGGTGCTCGCGCACATTGATCACCACGTACAGGTCGCCGGTCGGGCCACCCTGGGAACCTGCCTCGCCTTCGCCCGACAGGCGAATGCGGTCACCGGTATCGACGCCGGCCGGCACCTTGACCGAGAGGGTCTTGTACTCTTCGACACGGCCTTCGCCATGGCACGAATCGCACGGATCGGTGATGATCTTGCCCTGGCCGTGACAGCGCGGGCAGGTCTGCTGCACCGAGAAGAAGCCCTGCTGCATGCGCACCTGGCCAATACCGCCGCAGGTCGGGCAGGTCGAAGGCGACGAGCCCTTCTTGGCACCCGAGCCATCGCACGGCGCACAGTTGACCAGCGTCGGCACACGGATGTTGACCGTGGTGCCGCGCACGGCCTCCTCCAGGTTCAGCTCGAGGGTGTAGCGCAGGTCGCTGCCACGCTGAGCGCCACCGCGACCACCGCCCCGGCCACCGCCGAAGAAGTCGCTGAACACATCACCGAAGATGTCGGAGAAGTTGGCGCCACCGAAACCGGCACCGCCGCCACCCATGCTCGGATCGACACCGGCATGACCATACTGATCATACGCAGCACGCTTGCTGGCATCGGAGAGCACTTCGTAAGCCTCGTTGGCTTCCTTGAACAGCTCTTCCGAGGCCTTGTCATCAGGATTACGGTCTGGGTGGTGCTTCATCGCCAGGCGACGATAGGCCTTCTTCAGGTCGGCCTCGCTCGAGCCGCGCTCGACTCCCAGAACCTCGTAATAGTCACGCTTTGCCATAATTCTTTGCACTCTTGAGGACGTTCGGCATACCTCGGCGCATACCGCGCTGTGCCGCCAGCATTCGAGCACGCTCGAATGCTGTAAAAATTCGGGTATTCCAGACACGCCAACGCGGGAGCAAGCCCCCGCGCGGCGACATCCTACCAGTCACTGCCGAACAGCAGTCAACCGGGCGACAACCTGTAGCTATTACTTGTTGTCTTTTACTTCTTCGAACTCAGCGTCGACCACGTCGTCGTGCTTGGGCTCTTCAGCTTCTGGCTGAGCACCGCCCTGAGGCTGTTCGGCCTGCTCGGCGTACATCTTCTGAGCCACTGGCGCGGAGACCTTCGACAGCTCTTCGACCTTGGCTTCGATGGCAGCCTTGTCGTCGCCTTTGACAGCGGCTTCCAGGGCGACAACGGCAGCTTCGATAGCAGCCTTCTCGTCCGCGGTTACCTTGTCACCGGCGTCGGCGACCATCTTGCGGGTCGAGTGAACCAGCGCGTCACCCTGGTTGCGGGCAGCGGCCAGCTCTTCGAACTTGCGGTCTTCCTCGGCGTTGACTTCAGCGTCACGCACCATCTGCTGAATTTCTTCCTCGGACAGACCCGAGTTGGCCTTGATCACGATCGACTGCTGCTTGCCGGTCGCCTTGTCCTTGGCACCTACGTGCAGGATGCCGTTGGCGTCGATATCGAAGGTCACTTCGATTTGCGGTACGCCACGTGGTGCTGGCGGAATCTCGGCCAGGTCGAATTTACCCAGCGACTTGTTCTGCGCAGCTTGCTTGCGCTCGCCCTGCAGCACGTGAATGGTCACGGCGCCCTGGTTGTCGTCGGCCGTCGAGAACACCTGCGACTTCTTGGTCGGGATGGTGGTGTTCTTCTCGATCAGCGCAGTCATCACGCCACCCATGGTTTCGATACCCAGGGTCAGCGGGCTGACGTCCAGCAGCAGCACGTCTTTCACGTCACCAGCCAGTACGGCGCCCTGAATGGCAGCACCCATGGCGACAGCTTCGTCAGGGTTCACGTCCTTGCGTGCTTCCTTGCCGAAGAAGTCGGTCACCAGCTTCTGCACCAGTGGCATACGGGTCTGACCGCCGACCAGGATCACGTCGTTGATCTTGCTCACGTCGATACCGGCGTCTTTCAGCGCGATGCGGCATGGCTCGATGGTGCGCTGAACCAGGTCTTCGACCAGCGATTCCAGCTTGGCGCGGGAAATCTTCACGTTCAGGTGCTTAGGACCGGTGGCGTCTGCAGTGATGTACGGCAGGTTCACGTCGGTCTGCTGGCTCGAGGACAGCTCGATCTTGGCTTTTTCGGCAGCTTCTTTCAGGCGCTGCATGGCCAGCGGGTCACCCTTGAGGTTCATGCCGCTTTCTTTCTTGAATTCGTCGACGAGGTAGTCGATCAGACGAATGTCGAAGTCTTCACCACCCAGGAAGGTGTCGCCGTTGGTAGCCAGTACTTCGAACTGGTGCTCGCCGTCGACTTCAGCGATCTCGATCACCGACACGTCGAAGGTACCGCCACCCAGGTCGTAGACGATCACGGTGTGATCACCCTTGGCCTTGTCCATACCGTAGGCCAGTGCGGCTGCGGTCGGTTCGTTGATGATGCGCTTGACGTCCAGACCGGCAATGCGACCGGCGTCCTTGGTAGCCTGACGCTGGCTGTCGTTGAAGTAGGCAGGTACGGTGATGACCGCTTCGGTCACTGCCTCGCCGAGATAGTCTTCGGCGGTTTTCTTCATCTTTTTCAGAATTTCAGCCGAGATCTGAGGCGGAGCCATCTTCTGGCCGTTCACTTCCACCCAGGCGTCGTTGTTGTCAGCCTTGACGATCTTGTAAGGGACCATCTGAATGTCTTTCTGAACGACTTCTTCGTCAAAACGACGGCCGATCAGACGCTTTACCGCGTACAGGGTGTTGTGCGGGTTGGTCACCGCCTGACGCTTGGCCGACTGGCCGACCAGGATCTCGCCGTCATTGGCGTAGGCAATGATCGAAGGGGTGGTACGAGCGCCTTCGGCGTTCTCGATGACCTTGACGTTGCCGTTTTCCAGAATGGAGACACAGGAGTTGGTGGTCCCCAGGTCGATACCGATAATTTTGCCCATGTTAACTCTCCCGAAACTTTGGATTTGGTTGCCGCAGCGGTGGTTGCCAACTGCGGTAGCACTTAAACGCTTGACACTTAAATGGGGGCCGCCAGGCTAATTTCAAGCCTTCTCGTCAATCGAGGGCGAAACCGGAGCCGGAGCCTTGCTGACCACGACCATGGCCGGGCGCAGCAGACGCCCATTGAGCTGGTAGCCCTTCTGGAACACCTTGAGCACGCTGTTGGGCTCGACGTCCGCACTCTCCTGCATGGCCATGGCCTGGTGCAGTTCGGCGTTGAACGGTTCGCCGTGCGGGTCGATCGCCTCGAGGTTGTAGCGCTTGAGGGTGTCGTGGAACATCTTCAAGGTCAGCTCGATGCCTTCACGCATCGGGCGGATGCTCTCGTCTTCGGCACTGGACAGCTCCAGGCCGCGCTCAAGGCTGTCGATCACCGGTAACAGGTCACCAGCGAATTTCTCAAGGGCGAACTTGTGCGCCTTCTCGACATCCTGCTCGGCGCGACGGCGCACGTTCTGAAGGTCTGCGGCGGTGCGCAGGGATTGATCCTGGGCCGCCGCCAGTTGCTCTTCGAGCACCTGCACGCGCGTGCTCAGCTCATCGCCGGCCGCCTCGGCGTTCAGATTCTGTTCATCCAGCGTCTGTTCGTCAGCCATAAAATCTCTCCTTTGCAATTTCGTCAGCGAACTTACTCGCACGTCTGCCGGCTATATGGGGTCTGAAAATGCAGCTTCAAGGGCTGATGAACAGTCCGCAGCATTACCCTCATAACCCCTTGCGATCAAAACCCTCACCGAGCAACCGAATCAAACTAAGCACAAGCATTGTCAGGGGTTTTAAAAACACTGTATAAATAACCAGACCTTACGCCTGGGAGCCGCCCCAATGCTGGTGCATCTTTCCGTACACAACTACGCCATCGTCGAACACCTGGACCTCGAACTCGCCCGCGGGATGAGCGTCATCACCGGTGAAACCGGGGCCGGCAAATCGATCATGCTCGATGCCCTCGGCCTCACCCTGGGTGATCGCGCCGACAGCGGCGTGGTGCGCCCCGGGGCAGACAAGGCCGACATCCTGGCCACCTTCGACCTGGGCGACATTCCCGAGGCCCGTACCTGGCTGGCCGAGCGCGACCTGGACACCGACGGCCCGTGCATACTACGCCGGGTGATCACCGCCGAAGGCCGCAGCCGCGGCTATATAAACGGCACGCCTTGCCCGCTGGGCGACCTCAAGGCCCTGGGCGAGCTGCTGATCGACATCCACAGCCAGCACGAACACCAGTCGCTGCTGAAGACCGACACCCATCGCCGCCTGCTCGACGAATACGCCGGCGCCACCGACCTTGCACGCCAGGTGCAGCTGGCGGCGCAGCGCTGGCGGCAGACCCGCCAGGAGCTCGAGCGGCTGAGCAACTCCGGGGACGAACAGCGCGCGCAGCACCAGTTGCTCAGCTATCAGCTCGAAGAGCTGGAAAACCTCAACCTGGGCGAAAACGAACTTGAGCTACTGGAACAGGAACACAAGAACCTGACCAATGCAGAGGCCCTGTTCGGTATCTGCCGCCAGGTCATCGACCATTGCAGCGAGAGCGACTCGGGCAATGTGCTCAGTGCGCTGACCGTCAGCCTCAATCGCCTGACCGCCGTACAGAATGCCCCCAAGGCGCTGGCCGAGGCGGCCAACATGATCGCCAGTGCGCAGATTCAGGTAGAAGAAGCAGTGGGCGAGCTCAACCGCTTTCTCGACCATTTCGACGCCGACCCCGCGCGGCTGCAGCAGCTGGAAGAACGTCTCGACGCCCTGTACACCCTGGCGCGCAAACACCGCGTGCACCCCAGCGAGCTGGCCGACCTGCAGCAACGCTTGATGGAGGAGCTCGAAGGCCTCAACGCCAACGACGAGTCCATTGCCCGACTGGGTGACGAACTTGCCGCCTTTGCCCGCCATTACCAGGAAAAGGCCTCGGAGCTGAGCCGCCTGCGCCAGCAGGCCGCGACCCAGCTGGCTGGCGCGGTGGAGCTTGAGATTCAGCGCCTGGGCATGCCTGGTGGACGCTTCAGCATCGAACTTCGCCCCAACAGTGGCGAAGACTTGTTGCCCCAGGGCCTGGAGCAGGTCGAACTGCTGGTCAGCGCCAACCCCGGCCAGCCGCTCAAGGCACTGGCCAAGGTGGCTTCCGGGGGTGAATTGTCACGGATCAGCCTGGCGATCCAGGTCATTACCGCTCAGACCTCGCGCATTCCGACCCTGGTGTTCGACGAGGTCGACGTGGGTATCGGCGGCCCGACTGCGGAAATCGTGGGGCAGCTGTTGCGTCGCCTGGGCGAGCGTGGGCAGGTATTGACGGTCACCCACCTGCCGCAGGTTGCCGCGCAGGGCCACCATCACCTGTTCGTGCACAAGGTGCGCAACAGCGATGCGACCCATACGGCGGTGGCGAGCCTGGGCAAACGCGAGCGGGTCGAAGAGGTGGCGCGCATGCTGGGCGGCATCGACCTGACCAAGGAATCACTGGCGCATGCCAGAAAGATGGTCGTCACCAGCAAAGCCTGACTGCCCCCGCAGGAGCCGGCCTTACCGGCGTACAACATTACAGCCCCCACAAAGCACGAAGGCGACCCCAGGGTCGCCTTCAATGCCGTGCAATTCAAAGCAAAGTGCTTACTTTTTCTTGCGCACGTACAGCACGAGATTGTGATCTACCAACTCGTAGCCGTGCTCCAGCACGATTTCCTTCTGGCGCTTTTCAATTTCGGCATCGAAGAACTCGATGACTTCGCCAGACTCCACGTTGACCATATGGTCGTGGTGGCCGCCGTCGGCCAGTTCAAACACTGCATGACCGCCGTCGAAGTTGTGACGAACGACAAGACCTGCCGCCTCGAACTGGGTCAGAACACGGTAAACCGTGGCCAAACCGACGTCCTCGCCTGCCTCCATCAACGCCTTGTAGACGTCTTCAGCACTCATGTGGCGCTGCTCGGTGGAGTCGAGCATCTGTAGAATCTTGACTCGAGGCAGGGTCACCTTGAGACCGGCTTTGCGTAATTCGCTATTTTCAACCATGGTCAGCTTTCTCGCCGATGCTGCTTCGCAGCTTCTCTGAATACGGGTATGATCGGGGTTTACGTTGTCCAGCCAAGATAGTGGAAGTCGCCCACCGATGCAAAACACCAAGCTCTTGCTAACCAGCCTCACCTTTGTGGGACTGCTCGCACTCGCCGGTTGCTCGTTCCCCGGGGTTTACAAAATCGACATCCAGCAGGGCAATGTCGTCACGCAGGACATGATAGACCAATTGCGGCCGGGAATGACCCGCCGGCAAGTACGGTTTATCATGGGCAACCCTCTGATCCAGGACACCTTCCACACCAACCGTTGGGACTACCTGTACAGTCTGCAACCAGGTGGGGGCGAGCGCCAGCAGGAACGGATGAGCGTGTTCTTCAACGAGAACGACCAGCTCGCCAGCCTGTCGGGTGACTTCATGCCGGGTGTGAGCCGCGATCAGGAAATCCTTGGCGGCGCAGCGGGCACCACTGTCAGCCCTGCCGAAGGCGAGACACCTGCCAAGCAGGAAGCCCCCGCCAAGCCTGGCTCGCTGGAAGACACGATCCAGCGCGACGTCGATACCATCGAAGTCATCCCGGTTCCAGTGCCGGAACCGCTGGACACCTCGCCGCAGTAAGCAAGGCGCAGGCAATAAAAAGCCCGGATCATTCCGGGCTTTTTCATGCGCGGCGTTTCACCGCTTGGCCTTCTTGAACACCCTGGCTACCTTGGCCGCGCGCTGTTTGCGCACCTCCTTGGGGTCGATCAGCAGCGGCCGATACAGCTCGATCCGATCACCCGCCTCGACCGGATGCTGCGACGCAACCACCTTGCCAAAGATACCCATCGGGCAATCCCCGATCGACACGCCCGGCAACTGCCCGGCGATGCCCGACAAGCGAACCGCCTCGCTCACCGACGTACCCGCTGGCACCTCCAGCGCCAGCAACAGCTGCTGCTCGGCGGTGGCGTAGACCACTTCGATGGGCAGCATCGGCTCAGCCATTGAGTTGCTTGGCCCGCTGGCAGAACGCATCCACCAGGGTGTTGGCCGCCTGGTTGAAGATCGGCCCCAGGGTGGCGCGCACCAGCGGCCCGGCGTAATCGAACGACAGGTCCAGGCTGATCTTGCAGGCCTTGTCGCCGAGTGCCTTGAACGTCCACAGCCCGTGCAGCTGATTGAACGGCCCCTCCTCAAGGTTCATCTCGATGGACTGCCCTGGCACCAACTCATTTCGCGTTACAAAACTCTGGCTCATGCCGCCCTTGGCCGCCTCGACTCGCGCTCGCATCAGGGTCTCGCTCTGCTCCAGCACCGTGCTGGAGGAGCACCACGGCAGAAATTCCGAATAGCGGGCGACGTCATTCACCAGGTCATACAGCGCCTGAGCGGGGTACGGCAACAGTGCCGAACGTTGAATATGGGTAGTCATCCAGGCGTCACTTCCAAAGCTGAGCGGTAAACACGATGCGAATGCCGAGGGGCGCCACATAGCGCATCAAGAGGAAAAACAGCGCGTATTGTCCGGGATTCACTCCAACGGCTCAAGCGTACCGCTACCCCGTAGCCGACAGCGCGACGACTGCCTATAATGCCGCCCCTATGGCTAAACAAAAGAAGCATCCGACAGGGACCATCGCGCAGAATAAAAAAGCGCGTCACGATTACTTCATCGAGCACAAGTTCGAGGCCGGATTGGTCCTGTCCGGTTGGGAAGTAAAAAGTCTGCGTGCCGGCAAGGCGCATCTTGTGGACAGCTACGTGCTGCTCAAGGACGGTGAAGCATGGCTGATGGGTTGCCATATCACCCCCCTGACCGCAGCCAGCACCCACGTGATCGCCGACCCGACCCGTACCCGTAAACTGCTGCTCAATCGCCGCGAGCTGGAGCGCCTGTTCGTGGGCGTACAGCAGAAGGGCTATACCTGCGTGGCCTTGTCGATGTACTGGAGCAAGCACTTGATCAAGTGCGAGATTGCCCTGGGCAAGGGCAAGAAGGAATACGACAAGCGCGATACCCAGCGCGAGCGTGATTCCGATCGCGAGTTGCAGCGCGCCGTGCGCAGCAAGGGCCGCGACGAGTAGGCACGCCTGCTCTAGCCACTTTGCCGGCAAGGCCGGCTCCTACAGGCCAAGCGAAACCCTGTAGGAGCCGGCCTTGCCGGCGAAAGCCGCAACGCTTGTCTAGCGCCCGTTGCGCCGCTCTGCCCGCGCGACCCGCTGCACCTCCTGACGCACCTCTTCGAGCACCTCCTGCACATACAGAATGTGCTGGCTCGACACCTCCCGTGCATCCTGCGCACGCCCTTCGACAATCGCCAGGTACAGGTCCCGGTGCTGCGCAATCAGCATGTCGCGGGTCTCGCTGCGCTGCTTGTACATACCGCCGATGTTGGTCACCACGTTGCGCTTGAGCAGGTCGAACAACCCGCGAATGGTATGCAGCAGCACCGCGTTATGGCTGGCCTCGGCAATCGCCAGGTGGAACGACGCATCCGCCGCCCCTTCCTCGGCTCGGCTCACCTCATCGGCACGCGCATAACAGTCCTGCAGCGCATCGAACGCCACCTTCAACCGCTCGCGATCCACCGCGGTGGCACGCAATGCGGCGTAATAGGCACACGACGCCTCCAGCGTATGACGAAACTCCAGCAGGTCGCGTTCGACCTCCGGATTGTTCTCCAGCAATTGCAACAAGGGGTCGCTGAACGTCGAACCCATCGACTGGGCAACATAATTGCCGCCACCCTGTCGGCTCACCAGCATGCCCTTGGCTACCAGCTTCTGGATCGCCTCGCGCAACGACGGGCGTGACACCCCGAACTGCTCGGCCAGTTGCCGCTCGGCCGGCAACCGCTCACCGGCGGTCAAGGTGCCTTCAAGAATCATCCCCTCAAGCCGCTCGACGATATCGTCGGACAAACGGCGTTGGCGGACCTGGTTGAAAACCATCACATGCTCTCCACAATCCCGAGTTCGTTCGGGGCCGCCTATTTTGGCCTATCGGTGCCCACGCCACACCCACCAGTTGGCGAATTTCGAAGCCGCTCAGCCGACCTTTTTTCAACCGTCCGACGAAAGTTTTAGCGGGGCAAATTGACACACCCACCACAGGGCTCTTAACCTAGCGGCTCGACATTGTAAATTGGTATGACCAATTAGCCAATGCCACTGCATGACCAACAACAATTAGGGGCCACCCCATATGCAAACCTGGCAACAACTCTATAGTCCGCTTGGTAGTCTCGGCCTGTCCGCCCTGGCGGCAGTCATCCCTATCGTGTTCTTCTTCCTGGCGCTGGCCGTGTTCCGCCTCAAGGGTCATGTGGCAGGCAGCATCACGCTGGCGCTGTCGATCCTGGTCGCCATCTTCGCCTTCCAGATGCCCGCCGACATGGCCCTGGCTGCTGCCGGGTACGGTTTTGCCTATGGCCTGTGGCCCATCGCCTGGATCATCGTCGCGGCGGTGTTCCTGTACAAACTGACGGTCAAGAGCGGCCAGTTCGAAGTGATCCGCAGCTCGGTGCTGTCGATCACCGACGACCAGCGCCTGCAGGTTCTGCTGATCGGCTTCTGCTTCGGCGCCTTCCTGGAAGGCGCGGCAGGCTTCGGCGCACCCGTGGCCATTACCGCTGCGTTGCTGGTGGGCCTGGGCTTCAACCCGCTGTACGCCGCCGGCCTGTGCCTGATCGCCAACACTGCCCCGGTGGCCTTCGGCGCCCTGGGCATCCCGATCATCGTGGCCGGCCAGGTCACCGGTATCGACGCCTTCAAGATCGGCGCCATGACCGGTCGTCAATTGCCGCTGCTGTCGCTGTTCGTGCCGTTCTGGCTGGTGTTCATGATGGACGGCCTGCGCGGCGTCAAGGAAACCTGGCCTGCAGCCCTGGTGGCCGGCCTGAGCTTCGCCGTCACCCAGTACTTCACCTCCAACTTCATCGGCCCGGAACTGCCGGACATCACCTCGGCACTGGCCAGCCTGATCTCCCTGACCCTGTTCCTCAAGGTCTGGCAGCCCAAGCGCTCGATGACCACCGCCACCGGCAGCGTCGGTGCAGCCGTGGTCAACGGTGGCGGCAGCCAGCCTTCGCCTTACAGCTTTGGCGAGATCTTCAAGGCCTGGTCGCCGTTCCTGATCCTCACCGTGCTGGTCACCATCTGGACCCTCAAGCCATTCAAGGCAGCCTTTGCCGCCGGTGGCTCGATGTACAGCTGGGTGTTCAACTTCGCCATCCCGCACCTTGACCAGCTGGTGATCAAGACCGCGCCGATCGTCGCCGCCCCGACCGCCATGCCGGCGGTGTTCAAGCTCGACCCGATCTCGGCCACCGGTACCGCGATCTTCTTCTCCGCGCTGCTGTCGATGCTGGTGCTGAAGATCAACTTCAAGACCGGCCTGACCACGCTGAAGGAAACCTTCTTCGAACTGCGCTGGCCGATCCTGTCGATCGGCATGGTGCTGGCCTTTGCCTTCGTCACCAACTACTCGGGCATGTCGTCGACCATGGCCCTGGTACTGGCCGGCACCGGCGCAGCGTTCCCGTTCTTCTCGCCGTTCCTTGGCTGGCTGGGCGTGTTCCTGACCGGTTCGGACACTTCGTCCAACGCGCTGTTCAGTTCGCTGCAGGCCACCACCGCGCACCAGATCGGGGTCAACGACACCCTGCTGGTGGCCGCGAACACCAGCGGCGGCGTTACCGGCAAGATGATCTCGCCACAGTCCATCGCCGTGGCATGCGCGGCCACCGGGCTGGTCGGCAAGGAGTCGGACCTGTTCCGCTTCACCCTCAAGCACAGCTTGTTCTTCGCCACCATCGTCGGCCTGATCACCTTGATCCAGGCGTACTGGCTGACCGGCATGCTGGTTCACTAAAGTGAAAGAGGCCGGGCGCCCCAAGGGCGCCCGGCAGCTGCCCCTTTCAACCGACGCTGCGAGACACCATGATCATTTCAGCCTCTACCGACTACCGCGCCGCAGCCCAACGCAAGCTGCCGCCCTTCCTGTTCCACTACGCCGACGGCGGCGCCTACGCCGAGTACACCCTGCGCCACAACGTCGAAGACCTGGCCAGCATCGCCCTGCGCCAGCGCGTTCTGAAGAACATGTCCGAGCTCAGCCTCGAGACCCGCCTGTTCGATGAAACCCTGAGCATGCCCGTGGCCCTGGCACCGGTCGGCCTGACCGGCATGTACGCCCGGCGTGGCGAAGTGCAGGCGGCACGTGCCGCGGCGGCCAAGGGCATCCCCTTCACCCTGTCGACCGTGTCCGTGTGTCCGATCGAGGAAGTGGCCCCGGCCATCGACCGGCCCATGTGGTTCCAGCTCTATGTGCTCAAGGACCGCGGCTTCATGCGCAATGCCCTGGAGCGTGCCAAGGCCGCCGGCGTGACCACCCTGGTGTTCACCGTGGACATGCCCGTACCCGGCGCACGCTACCGTGACGCCCACTCCGGCATGAGCGGCCCTAACGCACCGCTGCGGCGCATGTGGCAGGCCATGACCCACCCCCAGTGGGCGCTGGATGTAGGCCTGCTGGGCAAGCCCCACGACCTGGGCAACATCTCCAAATACCGCGGCAGCCCCACCGGCCTGGCCGACTACATCGGCTGGCTGGGCGCCAACTTCGACCCGTCGATTTCCTGGAAGGACCTGGAATGGATCCGCGAGTTCTGGGATGGCCCGATGGTGATCAAGGGTATTCTCGACCCGGACGACGCGCGCGACGCCGTGAAATTCGGTGCCGACGGCATCGTGGTGTCCAACCACGGAGGTCGCCAGCTCGACGGCGTGCTGTCCAGCGCCCGTGCCCTGCCGGCCATCGCCGATGCGGTCAAGGGCGACCTGAAGATCCTCGCCGATTCCGGTATCCGCAGCGGCCTGGACGTGGTGCGCATGATCGCCCTGGGCGCAGACACCGTACTGATCGGCCGTGCCTTCCTCTATGCCCTCGCCACCGCAGGCGAAGCCGGCGTGAAGAACCTGCTCGACCTGTTCGAAAAGGAAATGCGCGTGGCCATGGTGCTGACCGGCGCCAAGTCCATCAGCGAGATCACTCGCGATTCGCTGGTACGCGAATTCGGCGCCTGACCGCCTGCCCCATCACCGCCTGATTGTCCGGGGCACGCGGCGCGATAGACGCCGTGGCCCCGCGAGGAGTTTGCATGAGCCTGCCCACCGCGTTTCTCGACTCGGTTGAACGCCTGATCCCCCGTGAGCGCCGCTTCGACGACCCCACGTCTACCCTGGCCTTCGGTACCGACGCCAGCTTCTACCGGCTGATCCCCAAGCTGGTGGTACGCGTGGAAAGCGAAGACGAAGTGGTGGGCCTGCTCCAGCTGGCCCAGCGCGACCGCGTGCCGGTGACCTTCCGCGCCGCCGGCACCAGCCTGTCGGGCCAGGCCATCAGCGACTCGGTGCTGATCGTGCTGGGCGACAACTGGAACGGTCGCGAGATTCGCGAGCAAGGCCGGCAGATCCGCCTGCAACCCGGCGTGATCGGCGCCCAGGCCAACGCCTGGCTGGCGCCGTTCGGACGCAAGATCGGCCCCGACCCGGCGTCCATCAACGCCTGCAAGATCGGCGGCATCGTTGCCAACAACGCCAGTGGCATGTGCTGCGGCACCGCCCAGAACACCTACCACACCCTGGCCGGCCTGCGCCTGGTGCTGGCCGACGGTACCCGCCTGGACAGCGAAGACCCGGCCAGCGTCGCGGCCTTCCAGAGCAGCCATGCCGACCTGCTCGAATCGCTCGCGCGCCTGGGCCGCGAGACCCGCGCCAACACCGAACTGGCCGCGAAAATCCGCCACAAGTACCGGCTCAAGAACACCACCGGCCTGTCGCTCAACGCGCTGGTCGACTACGACCAGCCACTGGACATCCTCAACCACCTGCTGGTGGGCTCCGAGGGCACCCTGGGCTTCATCAGCGCGGTTACCTACGACACTGTGATCGATCACCCGCACAAGGCGTCGGCGCTGATCGTGTTCCCGGACGTGGAAACCTGTTGCACCGCCGTCACCGTGCTGAAAAGCCAGCCGGTATCGGCAGTGGAACTGCTCGACCGGCGCAGCCTGCGCTCGGTGCAGGACAAGCCCGGCATGCCGGCCTTCGTGCAGCAGCTGTCCGAGGGTGCGTGCGCCCTGCTGATCGAGTCCCGTGCTGCCACCCAGACACTGCTGCACGAGCAGCTGGGCCTGATCATGGCCTCGCTGGCGCAATTTCCGGTCGAGAAACAGGTCGACTTCACCGAAGACGCCAAGGAAAACGCCAAGCTCTGGGCCATCCGCAAGGACACCTTTCCGGCCGTCGGCGCCGTGCGCAAGACCGGCACCACGGTCATCATCGAAGACGTGACCTTCCCGGTCGAGCAACTGGCCATCGGCGTCAACCGCCTGATCGAGCTGTTCGAGCGGCACCACTATGACGAAGCCATCCTGTTCGGCCATGCGCTGGAGGGCAACCTGCACTTCGTGTTCACCCAGGGTTTCAACAGTGCCGAAGAGGTCGCCCGCTACCAGGCGTTCATGGACGACGTGGCACACCTGGTGGCGGTCGAATTCGGCGGTTCGCTCAAGGCCGAGCATGGCACCGGGCGCAACATGGCGCCGTTCGTCGAACTGGAATGGGGCCACGATGCCTACCAGCTGATGTGGACGCTCAAGCGCCTGCTCGACCCCAACGGTATCCTCAACCCGGATGTGGTGCTCAGCGACGACCCGCAGATCCACCTTAAAAACCTCAAGCCGTTGCCGGCCGCCGACGAGATCGTCGACAAGTGCATCGAGTGCGGCTTCTGCGAACCGGTATGCCCGTCCAAGGGGCTGACCCTGAGCCCGCGCCAGCGCATCGTGATGTGGCGCGACATCCAGGCCAAGAAGCGCGCCGGGGTCGATACCACCGCGCTTGAACGCGACTACCAGTACCAGGGCATCGACACCTGCGCCGCCACCGGCTTGTGCGCCCAGCGCTGCCCGGTAGGCATCAACACCGGCGAACTGGTGAAGAAACTGCGCGCCCAGGCTGCCAGCCACGTGAAGACAGCCGACTGGCTGGCGGAGCATTTCCACACCGCGCTAAGCGGCGCCCGCCTCACCCTGCGCGCAGCCAACGGTGCCCGCCGCCTGTTGGGCGCGCCACGGCTGGCCCGCATCAGCCAGTCATTGAGCAAAGCCAGCAACGGCCGCCTGCCGCTCTGGACGCCGGCCATGCCGCAGCCCCTGCAGCCCATCCAGTTCAGCCCCGCGAGCAACGATGCGCGGCCCCGCGTGGTGTACCTGGCGGCCTGCGTATCGCGCGTCATGGGCCCGGCCGCGGGCGATCGCGAACAGACCTCGCTGCTGGACAAGACCCGCGGCCTGCTGGAAAAGGCCGGCTACCAGGTGGTGTTCCCCGAGAACCAGGACAGCCTGTGCTGCGGTCAGCCGTTCGCCTCCAAGGGCTATGCCGAACAGGCCGAGCACAAGCGCCAGGAACTGATTGGCGCGCTGCTGCATGCCAGCCGCGGCGGGCTCGACCCGATCTACTGCGACACCAGCCCGTGCACCTTGCGCCTGGTGCAAGACCTCAAGGACTCGCGCCTGGACCTGTATGACCCGGTGCGCTTCATCCGCACCCACCTGGTGGACAAGCTGGAGTTCACCCCGCAGGACGCACCCATTGCCGTGCACGTGACCTGCAGCACCCAGCACCTGGGCGAGAGCCAGGCCCTGATCGACCTGGCGCGGCGTTGCAGCAAAGAGGTGGTGATACCCGAGGGCATCCACTGCTGCGGGTTCGCCGGCGACAAGGGCTTCACCACCCCCGAACTGAACGCACATTCACTGCGCAGCCTAAAGGACGCCGTGCAGTACTGCAGCGAAGGCATCTCCACCAGCCGCACCTGTGAAATCGGCCTGAGCGAGCATGGCGGCATCGACTATCACGGCCTGGTGTACCTGGTGGACCGGGTGACCAGAGCCAGGGCGCTGTGAGCCAAGGCGGCTCCTGCACACCGGCAGGAGCTGGCCTTGCCGGCGAACAGGCCATCTGCCACAACATCCGTCTGAACCCCTGGCATCGGCCGCAGTCCATGCAAATAGGCCCCTTATCCTGAGGCCTTCCCAGCCAAGGAGATTCACATGAAGCGTACTGCGATTACCGGACTGTTCCTCAGCGCCGCACTGCTAGCCTCGCCTGTGTTCGCGGCGGATAAAGACCTGTGTACCAGCAACCTGCAGAAGATCGACGACCAGATGGCAACCATGGGCGCGACCTCCGAAGGGCTGGACGATGCGCTGAAACAGCATGTGGCTGACGCCAAGGCCGCGCAGGCGGCGGGCAACGACAAGGATTGCATCACCATCAGCGCCAAGGTGCTGTCGCGCCTCGAGAAGACCGACAAGGGCGGCAACGGTCAGTAACCTCGGTGGGCGACCGGACCGGTAGTCGACGTCGCCCGACCGATGGCGTATACTCCGTCACATGCACCCGAAACGGTGCTAGCGCTAGAGCAGTAAAAAATGGGGCCGATTAGGATTCGACGCCGGTGATGAAACTCTAGGTGCATGCCGAGTTGGTAACAGAACTCGTAAATCCACTGTTGCAACTTTCTATAGTTGCCAATGACGAAAACTACGAGGGTTACGCTCTCGCTGCGTAAGCAGCCGAGCCCGCTCTCCTGGTAGCTTCGGCTCCAGCAATCACTAGGGGATGCCTGTAAACCCGAAGTGATTGTCATACAGAACAGGATCGTCGTGTAGCACGTTGGGGGCAAAGCGACTAAAACTTACCCAACTCGTCCAAAGCACCCTGCCCGTCGGGCGGCTGCGGATTAACTCAATAGACACGGCTAAGCATGTAGTACCGACAGCGGAGTACTGGCGGACGGGGGTTCAAATCCCCCCGGCTCCACCAAATAATCCTTACAAATCAGGCACTTAGCGAATTTCGCAAGTGCCTTTTTTGTGTCCAAATGGGCTGTTTTGGCTGGGGAATGCCAGCTTTATGACAGCCTCATGAAGCGATAAGTAGGCAGGAGGCAGGCTTGTACAATCTCTTGGTGCGGTACGGCGGATGGAGCGGTCGCCGTGACGAGGTATCGCTCAGCCGAATCTATGTTCCACAGGATGACCCGGTTCACCGTCTTCCTGACGGTTCAGTCAATTTCGCAGCACTGACCCAAATCCCAGCTCTCTTCGTCGAAGAGACTGCACGGGGCGAGACGCAATTTGCCAGAGTGGGCAGCATCACCTCCATCACGGCTGCGGGCGCCAGTGTAAGCATTCAATATAGCTACGAGCCTAACGTTCCACCTATCCCCCACGATGAGGTGATGCGTTTAGCTGCAGCCTTGGATATCCCAATGCCTACGCGAGGGTTTACTGCTTTTGAGCACAGCCACTGGCGTGTACCTAGGGCCGATCTGTACAAAGTGATCGCTACTGAAGTCAGTCGGACAGACCGAACCCCGAGGGTTTTCCAGTTGCGAGAGCCGCAACTTGTAGAACAGGACTTGTTGAGTGCGATGATGCCCTTTGCTGGTTTCGGTGGGGTTTACCACGCAATCCAAGGAGCAGCTGCAAACAATCTCATGCGCTGCCACCGAGCTGATGATATTTGGGAGAATCACGCGATCATTCAGGATGTTGTCGACCTGATTGATAGGTCCTCGATTGTGGTCTGCGACTGTACTAACCGGAATCCCAACGTTTTCTATGAGATCGGAGTGGCTCATGCGCTAGGAAAGGAGGTTATCCTGATCACACAGAGTGGCGGGGACGTGCCCTTCGACCTAGCACACATCCGGCACATCCGGTATTTCGCGAATGACCTGCACCAATTGACAGTCGATCTCACTGCACGCATTCAGGCTATTCGGGCGAGGAGATAATCGACAGGCGGCGCGATTTACTGATACTGTCGCGCCACTGCAAGATGCCAGGAAGCGAAGCCTTGCTTCGCCCTGCAACTGTCCAGTTGGGACGCTGCCGCCGGACTCTGGTGAAAAGAAACAACAGGCAGCGAAGTCTGAACCTCCTCGCCCACTGCTTTATGAGACCAGGAGAAACAGCTAGAGGAGGTCACCTCATGGGTGATATGAATCAGGCTGGTTCAGCAGTTTTGCACAAGCGCATTCGTGCGTTCGGTAGCATGGCCATCGGCTTCGGCTTGATGGGCATCGATCCAGTGTCCGCTGTTGCACTGGCGCTTTTGGCTACTGTCGTCTTGGCGATGTTGTAAGGCTAGGGAGGCCATGGGCTCGGACATGGCCGCCTGAACCTACTCAGCGACATGATCTTGTCGCTTCTTCCAGCTCCTTCCTGTAGCCGATCCACTGACGTCGCTTAGCCAGCAACGCCCGAAACCTCACTTCCAGGCTGTCGGTCTTGCGCAAGCCGGCAGTTGCCCAAATCGTCACATCTACTTCGGGAACGCGGCAAGGCACCTGCACCGGAACCTGTTCGCGCACCTAATGGATCTGTGGTTCTACCTGGCCGTCGCGCGGCAGGCGGTCAGTGAAGTTGCTCCGTCCAGCCTCGAAGCGCTCAAGGCGCAGAAGGTGCATATCTTCATGGCTGACAGAGAGATTTCCAAAATCCACGTATGCTTGAGCGCTGGATCGGCGACCAGCCGATTCACAAGACAATCTGGCATCCGGCGATGAAGAAGGCCGGCACACGGTGCCGCCGTCCTTACCAGACTAGGCACACCTTACCCTCGATGATGTTCTCTGCGGGTGGGCATCTAATGTGGGTTGCTAAGCAGATGGGCTATAGCGATTGGACAATTAACGTCCGAGTGTACGGTAGATGGATGCCGAGTACCGATTTGACGGCAGGTGCAAAAGCCTAAACTATGTGCAATTTCGACATCAAGGGTAGTAATGGATGAAGCTTCAACAGGCAAGGAAAGGTGAAAGAGTCAAAGCTAGGCAGCGTGTTGTAGATTTTTCTTTCTGGCCAACTGCACATGCTCACAAGAATCGCTACCGAGTAATATCAACTTTATTTGCACTTGATCCTTGGGCAATTATTGAAGGAAGCATTGGCCGCAAATGCCCCGCCAATTCAATGGACGAGGCTCGGGCCTGCCTGAATCAAGCAAGAGACTTTTTTCAGGCGGCCAATCAGGCTGGCACATTGGAGTCGAGGCCTCTCTCGCTTTATTATAGCTACATGAACTTAGTAAAAGCTTTTTGTCTTACAAAAGGCACTCAGACGACATTCGATAAAGCTCAACATGGTCTTTCGGAAAGACTACGCCCAGCAGGGAAAGAGTTGATTGACGCTTTTCTCTCTGCGTTCACGAGTCCAAACCAAAGAGGTGAACTTCAAAACTTTGATGAATTTCTCAAAGCATTGACTGGAGCACCGCTGACCGCTAACTTCGCTTATGACCTTGTAAAGCTATTACCGCAGACAGTGAGTGGACATAGACTCTGGTGCTCAGCTGCAGGCGCTGATGAGCGGATGTTCCCTATCCATGATATTCAGTACTGGAAGAGCACGGACGGAAAGAGCATCTGGCTTCGAGTATTATTTGAGAACGAAAATCTCACCCGACATGGTATGTCTCGCTCCCGTCTCCTGAAAGACACAGGGCTACATTCGGATTTCCGAATTGTTTCTCAAGACTTCAGCACAGACAAGACTCTTACAACCCTGGAAATGAAAACCCCCCTTCCAATAACAGGATACGCCTCAGATAAAATCCATGAGCTTTCAAGACTCATAAAGGATCGAGTTTGGTCGGTCGTTTCTACAGTGCCTCCATACAGAAAGCACTACGTATACGCATGCCCACAAAATGAGCAGCAGCACGTTATTCCGCAGCTATTAAGCATTTATGCAATTTCATACTATCTAGGCTCTATTACACGATACCGACCCCACCAGCTTCCGAAAATATCGAAAGATATATTTGGCCCTCTGATTCAAGATTTTATCACCGGGCAACCGATGCAATTTCTTTACCTAATGGCTTCGGAGTTTGCTGAACAGGACGTAGCTAAGCCAGCGATCGTTCTACAATAATTACAAAATGACAGTGTCTAGGCTGTAAGCCTTAAAAACAAAGGGTAGGCGAGGATTTAAACTCCCCTACCCACCAAATAATAATTAAAAATCATGAGCTTAGCGATTATCGCAAGTGCCTTTTATGGCTGTTGTGGCTGGAAAATGACTGGAGTATGCGAGCTTTATGACAGGCTCGCTGCCCGCGACGAAGCTTATCCGCTGCTGCCGTATTTCCCCTAATGACCGAGAAAACGTTTTCCGTCGCTTTTGTGGTTTGAAATCGCGCCCCAGAGAGCTGTCGGGGTTATTAAATTTGTGTCGGCTTACACACAGAGACCCGCACATGCCGACACATGCCCCCAAAAAGTACCTGATCAGTCACGCCTCGCTGCAGCACTGCTTTGACAAGAGCCGCTCTGGCCTCGAGAAGCTGCGCGAAAGCGACCCCAGCTTCCCTCGCCCCATCAAGTTTGGCCCGAGCAAACAGGCTGGCGTTTACTTCGTCGTCGCGGAGGTGGAAGCCTGGCTGGAGAGCAAGATCAGCGAGCGTGATGGAGTCACTCGGGCTCTCTCTGAGAGAGATGAGCAATGACCACACACGAGCAGATACCGTCGTTCTTGGCAGAAATGCCGGAGGCAGCACGTGCTTCGTATCTGAATCCAAGCATCGTGCCAAAGCCTCTGCCGAGCGGATTGGCCAGGGTTATGCCCTGGCGTGGAGAGCTACTGCCTGCTGTTCTTCAAGAATACGTGCGGGATGTCGCTGAGCGTACCCAGTGCCCGCCGGATTTTGTTGGGGTCGCGCTTGTAGTTGCTGTCAGCGCCGTGGTCGGGCGCAAATTCACCATCCATCCGAAACAGCATGATGATTGGACTGTCGTTCCCAACCAATGGGGAGTCATCATTGGACGACCGTCTGCGATGAAAACACCAGCGCTCAAGCAAGCGCTTCGTCCCTTGGACGCATTGGAGACAAGAGAGCGAAATCGGCATTCCATGGCGTTGGAGGAGTACAGGACCAACAGTGAGCTGCTCGACATCGAGCGCAAGGCTGCTAAGAGCAAGGCCACGAAACTTATAGGCAGCGGCGACAAACTTGGAGCGCGGGAGGAACTTACCAAGGTTTCGAGTGATGTGCTGCCTCCAGTGCAGCGTCGTTACACCGTCAACGACTCAACGGTAGAAAAGCTCGGAGAGCTGCTCAACGAAAACCCAAATGGCCTGCTGCTAGTACGTGACGAGCTCGGGGGCTGGCTCGCAACAATACAGAGCGAGGACGGCTCAGTGGCACGCGCTTTCTACCTGGAGTGCTTCGATGGCAACGGCTCATTTACCTACGATCGTATTGGCCGAGGCACCCTGTTCATCGAGTCATGTTGTTTATCGCTGATAGGCGGAATCCAACCCTCACGAATCGCTTCCCTGGTGAACGCCGCGATCAGCGGAGAAGTGGATGACGGCCTGATTCAGCGCCTACAACTCGCCGTCTATCCCGACGACATCCGTGAGTGGCGTCTGATCGATCGCTGGCCGAACCAAGCTGCCGCTGAGCAGGTGGAACAGATTATTAACCACCTCGACCAGCTCCCATCCGAGCCTCGTGCTGCTCTCAGGTTCAGCCCAGAAGCACAGGAAATATTTAACGCCTGGTATACGCGTCATATGCGACAAAGCCGGAGCGAAGAACTTCACCCAGCATTGCAATCCCATTATCTAAAAATGCCGCAGACCATTGCGGGGTTGGCCCTACTGTTCGAACTGGTCGAAGGTGGACAGCGAGCCGTGGGCACAGAGTCCACGTCCCGCGCCATTAACTGGGCGAGCTACCTGATGAGCCATGCCTTGCGACTCTACGGCGCAGCTATCAACGCCCCACTACTCGGTGCCAGGCTGATCTTGGAGCGTCAGCGGAAATTACCCGAACCGTTTACCCCACGCGAGGTGCGTCAGAAGGACTGGATAGGACTGGGCTCACAGGACGCTGTGAACAACGCACTCGCAGTTCTGGCTGAACACGACTTAATCATTGGCTACGAAGTGGCCGGAGAAAAAGGTGGCCGCCCATCAACACGCTACATCTGGCGAAATCCGTAGCCTCGACCCAACCTGTTTACCAAAAAGCCGGTAGGGCAACCTACACAACCTACGAAACCAAGTTCTGTAGGTTTTGTAGGCACCCTTTTACTGGTTGGGATAAGTAATCAGCGCCAAAATGGACGTCCCGGAGCGCTTAGGGCAACTTCCAGGCTTGCGAACCGGCCGCTCAGAATCTATCGAATCAGGCCGGAATCGGCCCAGGCTGTGTGAAAACCTCCGGCGCGATCTGGCTGGTTGAAAAACAGCCAGAATTTCGCGCTTCTACGCGAATTCTGGGTAACCTGAATAGCCAAGCTTTGACAGATTTCACGTACGCTCGCGTTCTTCCAAGAGCAGTTTGGGTTTTCACACAGCCTGGGCCAATAGCTGCCGGTAAGGACAGGCATTTACTGGCCAATGGGACGTAGGGCTAGCTTATTCGAAGCTCCCAGTACGCTCGCGCTCCTCTTCGTCCTCTCGAAGCTCTTCCGCTGCGATTCTTCGTTCGAGGCTCGCTCTGGCTGTCGCCAATACTGGCTTCAGCTGTTCTTCGTTATCGAGACTCAGAGCATCGAGAAGCGGAATCCGTTTCTTCAAGATTTCGGCCAAAGACCCGGACCAGCCTGAAGGCGTGAATCGCTTCAAATAGGCTTCAATCACAGACTTCTTATCAGGAGCATTAGCGAGCACAGCCAGCGCGGCATCCGAAATAACCAACTCAGAATCGTCCACAGAGTCGATATTGGTATGCTCTTCACTTGCTTGACTTCGAGTGTCGAATAGCTTGCAGCTCCGCGCCGCGAACACGTAACGATCAGACGGCGAGGCATTACACCAATCGATCAACATGTCCACTGGGACTACGCTGAGTGCTGTCTCTTTCCGATCACTGAAAGCGCGCCCAATCACCGGCGACACCTGACGGTAGTAAGCTTCTTCACCGGGAATATAAATCGCGTCGAGCGCTCGTCGCGGCATGTGCCTGAGGAACGGCGAGATAGCGTTTTTGATGACGTCCCTATTGAGGTAACTACATTCCTTCGTGCGCGCAAAGGCAACTAGACCGTTCAACACCTCCAGCGCTGCTTCGGAAGAAGCTAATCGCTTCAATGAAAACTCCAGTATGCTCTCAAGGCGGTAACCGCTATTGGCACGATCTCCAAGAACCTTTCCCCACTCGGCTGAGCCCAGAAGATTGAGGCAGGCTGCCGCCAGTGGCTCCTTATACGCATCATCGTGATCTGATGCGCAGTGGACGACCATGGCGAGGATGTCGAGAAACACGACACCACCATCTGGCAGCAGTGCTATCGCAGAAAGCAGCTCGCCAATCTCCGCAACAGAGAATGAGTCAGTTTGTCTGCCCATCCCGAGATAGGAATATTGCCAGGCAGGAGTATTTCCACCCTTGATTGATTGGTGGATTCGAGCGTAAGCCGCTTGGTTCATCGGTATGCTGCAATGCAGGTCCATGATCCATTTGACCCAAACTGCATCACTCACCGCGCTGTCGAGAAACTCCTCGGCAGAAGCGGGAGATGCGTGATGCCAGCCGTTAAGCAAGCCGCGGAGGAACAAGACACCGACGGTTCCGGGCATGGCAGTGGCGATATGTTCTTTTGCCGCATCCAAAATCCAGCTCGGGTCCGCAATCTGTTTTCCAACCCCAACCCCAAAATGAAATGCACTGGCTCCTGACTTGGTTGAAATCAATTGCGGGAGTAACTCGAAGAGAAGGCCCTCAATGGTGGCAGCAGCCTCCCCAAGCTCCTCCGCGGCCTGGTTTGATCTGCGGATGCGCTCCCCAGTCGTTTCAGCGCTCTGATCTGTATCATCGTCATCAAGATCTAGGTCGAATTGATTCGATTCTAGAAGTCGAGCTCGAATCATGTCGGGTATAGCCTTCGGCTTGAGAAGTTTCTCCAGTTCGCGCAGCTCGTTTTGAACCGACTCATCGAGTTGACCCGAGTCAAAGCGGAGAATGTTTTTGATCCCAAACCAACCCTGAGGCCAGCTCACGACTGAAGCCAGTTCTTCTATTGCTGCACACACTTCTGGCCTCAGATTCGTGTCAACCCAAAGTCCTCTTAAGCGGCGTCCCAAAATAGATCTGCAACTTTCAGAAAGCTCGGACGTCTGCTTACCAATGTCTAGTGCCATGCGAATGAATGGCATGTACCACGCATTAACATCTGAGCTGGATGCAGGAGCCCATCCCTCGCTGCGCTTTCGGGCTCCAAAATCGAATCTGCTCACGGAGGTAAAATATCCTGTCTCAAGCGCCGCTTCGAGCGCTAAAAGCCCCAACTGCTCTCGTTTGGAGTCCCCCGATTCAAGTAGTTCTCTGACGAATTTTGCCCTTTGAGTGGGTGGGGCATTCGTTCCGGATAGCACGCAGAAAAACAGAGACGTCAGAATTCCTACAGTGGATTCGTGCCCCCCATTTTCTTGGGGCTCCGCCAAGGCGAATCGGACAAGAATATCGGCGGCGATATCGAAGTCTTCGTCTTCGAACGCGATGGCTTTCAACGTGTGCGCATACTGGGCACGTTGCCTGTTTTCATCCGAAAGAAAGCTAGGGATATTGGCAGCCCGTCCAATTGCCGCTAGAGCGATCTTTGGAGATACAGGCGCAATGTTGTGAAAGATCTCATGGCCAATGTCATTGAGAGCCGTTAGATCGCCCAAGCGCCCGGATGGCGAGAGCCAGTCCCGTACGAGCTCGGCGGCTTTTGCGCTTTCATGTAGGTAACCAAGTCGCCGCGAGAACGACCGGGCAACACGGTCGGTCGCGTTATCGACAAAGGCATTCACGATCTGCGATTTGGGTATCGCTTCTAGTGCCTGGGCTGCAAGTCGATTAGCAATCGCGTGTGGCAAAACAGCACGCCATTTGCCGCGCACCTGTACGAGACCTCTTCGCTGTAAATCAAACACTTTTCGCTTTAGGGTGATCAATGAAACGTCAGCAACAGCGGCAATTTTGTTGAGCTCTGAGCCAGGGCCATCGTCCTCGCCGTCGAACGAGTACAAAATACTGGCCGCTTCTGCGCAGCGGAGGAGATCTTCATTCTCCGCGTTCTTCTGATGAAACAGGCGCTTGAACAAGTCGGAGTCTCGCAACCGCGCCAGCTCACCAGTCGTCGTAACAGTCGCTGCCAACGCAAACGCGACGCGAGCGTTACCGTCGGAGAATGCGGTGATGGTATCGACATCACTGAACGATAGGACTGGATAACGCCGCTGAAGAAGCTGCTTGATTACATCATCGGAGGAGCCTTCGAGACGGTAGCACTTCGTGGCGTCTGGTAAGTCGTCCCGAACGTCGTACTCAACAGTGACCAAGCCTATCTTGCTGCCAGACTTTTTCAGCAGCTCGGTGAGCCTCTGATGAGTGTCAGCTCCGCAGTTGTCCACGACGAGAACACACTGACTACCGTCTTCAATCAGCGCTTCGAGCATCGCTGAAGGTTGAGGTGAAGGTCCATCTGAAAGGTCCGTGTACAGCACGTCGTCAGCACTCAGCGCAGCCTGATGTGCCCTCACGCGCGGATCGAAGAGCGCCTGTACCAGTCTCGTTTTACCGACGCCAGATAAGCCGACAATGCGTACGCTTGCCCCCTTCGACAGGTCGATACGCAGGCGATCAATGGCGGCCGAAACATTAATGCCCTTCTCTGCGTCAGGCGTGAACACATTGACTCGATCATCGATCAGATATTCGGAGTCGACGGTCGTCTCTTGGTAGGCCCATCCCGAGTATGGGCGCCAACCCACAAGTGGCTTGCCTAGCTGGTGTTTTACCCAGGCGACGATCGCTGGGTGTTGCTCGACCCAGTCTGCAATCTTTCTCGCGTCATAGAAGGCAATATGCGGCGAGGAGCCGAGGCCGTTGGCCGACAAGCAATCTCTCATCGCATTGAGTCGAAGATCGAGAGCGGATTCGGAGGTATCGTCTCGCGTTGCGGCGATGACGTAACTTCCTTTGATCGTGGCGAGGTCACGTATTGCTTGCCTTAGCACTCCCTTGGGCGCCATTTCCCCAGGTATCTTGCCGGGGGTGAACACCTCGGCCTTTACCTGAAAGGCTGTGTTGTCATTGGGTAGATAGCCGGATATCCCCAGTGGCGGATTTATCTCTACCCTGACGTCCACCCCTCCATCTTTTGCTCTTTGATCGCCACCCCAGGTGACGGCCGACTCGGAGCCACCGTGCTTGCGAATCTCAGCCCGACACAATCTTGCGATCAGTGCGCGCGCTTGCTCGTCGTTCAGGGATTTTATGTCCGCTGTATCTACGTGAAATAGTGTGTGCATTTTAGGGGGGCGTCAGGCTGACTGAGGCCTTAGCTTATAGCCTGAAGGCCTTGTGATACAGCAAGTACTCGCAAGACGAAATAGTTGAGGGTTGGTTCCATCCGGCTAGCATGGCTGCAAACCAAACTGGGAAATCCAGAGTCCTCCGGGTATTCATCTCTGGCCGGTAGAACCCTCCACGTGGTGAGGCTGGTTGCCTTCGGTGCCACGCTTGGAAACCTGGATGACTGCTTTTGGTCCAGGCTGTGTGAAAACCCAAACGGATCTCTGAGGAGCGCGAGCGTACGTAAAATCTGCAATGGCTTGGCTATTCAGCTAACCCAGATTTCGCGCAGGAGCGCGAAATTTTGATCGTTCTCTAACCAGTCGGATCGTGCCTAACGTTTTCACACAGCCAGGGTCGCAAGCAGCCACCTTCGGCGACCATTCTTGACCGGCTCGGTCTACCGATCACTATCTGGCTATCATGAACGCACGTCACCGTCGTCATTTGTTGCCCACTCACCGTACTGGCCCTGCGCTCAGGAAAACACACCGTCATCTGCCGTCCGTTTCTCGTCGCAGCCGGAGCCTTGCATTTACACCTTTGATGCCGGATCGTCGTCTGACGCTGGTTTGTCGCTACCACTGGGTCTTCCCCGCGAACAGATTAACCCCTCAGGAGCGGCATCATACTGACATCACCCCTTCACAACGCTAATTGCCTGGAAAAACCTCGTGAAAACGCTGAAGCCCAGTATTCATGGGCTTGCAGCCACAACACCCCTTCACGACACCTCTTAACGACACCCCTTCACAACGCCAATTGCCCGGCTAAAGCTCGTGAAAACGCTGAAACCCAGTATTCATGCGGCTTGCGGCCACAACACCCCTTCACGACACCTCTTGACGACACCCCTTCACAACGCCAACCACCTGGAAAAAGCCCGTGAAAACGCTGAAGTCCAGTATTCATGCGGCTTGCAGCCACAACACCCCTTCACGACACCCCTTCCAGCAAATCGGTAAGTTTCTCTATGGGAGGTGAAGCGTCAGACTCCCATAAGCAATAGATGGGAGGTGAGCCCTGTTTTTTACGATGTGTCGCGAAGCGGATGTCAGGGCCACCCAAAAGCGCCTGATCAGAGATTTGGGTTTTCCGAGATCGAGGGGAGACTGTGCTCACCTACATCGAGGAGCACTACCATGGATCTGCTCGCCACCATTGCCAACCTGATGGCCTCAATCGTCCAGCCGACAAAACCGTTGTACACCACAGTGGTATATCCCACCCAAGGGAAAGCAGTAGTGCTGCATGACGGTCTCAACCTACTCAGTGAGCGCACGTGGTACCAGTATCCCGAGTCGCTGACCGGCGAAGAAGAGAAGTCGACCTACCCGTTCGATCTTCACAACGACGATAACGCGGTCTGGGTCGAGCCCGTCATGCAGACTCAGGCTGACAATTGCAGCCTGCAGAGCAGCTTCATGGATCTGATGGACAACGCTTGGGTAAACCCGGCCAACGGGCTGCCGATGATGGATGGCTGCGTCGATGTCATGGGCAATGCTTACGGCATGGACTCGATGAGCGACAGTCTGTGGTTCGATCACGGTGGCGCGTTCGCAGACTGAATCAGCGCCCGCCAGTTGCCGGCGCTAGAACGTTGAACCAGCATGCAAAATTGCTGTGCGTTTCTGTACAGTGAACGAGTCTCTTAGACTCTGATGCCCATCAGCACGGGAGAAGGACATGGACCGGTTTGAGCTACTAATCTATTCAGTGTTCGGCGTGCTCTGCGCCTTGGGGGTAACAGCCGCGATTGGTTACAGGATCGCCGCTTACCTGGACAAGCAGCACGACAACAGCAAACACAGCGGAACACGCCCGAACTCGACTGCTGATTAATTGGATCAAGTGAGCGATCAGGTCACGTTCAAGCACGTGCCAAGTCAAGGAGGATGACATCGTGAGCAAAGTTGAATGCCAGTGCTGTAGGAAGAGGATGGTTCCGAAGGTGATCACCGGCGCGCCGATCTACATAAGCGGAGTTCCCCTAGGCGGTGGTGATCCCGAGTCATCTGTATGCCCCTTCTGTCTGTCGCCGAAATGGATGCTCACCTAGCGCCAGGCTCTGGCCGTTGGCAGGGCCAATGCAGAGTTCTACGGCATTTTGGTTCTCGCCCTACTAAACATCGTTGCCTTCGTCCGTCTCGGAGAACTGGGGGGCGGGATAGTGCTTGCTGTATCCGTCACAGCCTTCTTACTACGCAGCAGAATTATCAGCGTGCTGCGGCAGCGTTTGAGACGTTAAACCCGCTCACCTCGCCCCCTTCAAATCACGTTACTGCCGCTCATCTGATCGCGAACTTTAAGCACCGTCGTGGTGCTGCAACCTGCATGGCGAGCAGTCGCGCGAATACCCAGACCAGCGCCCAGCAGTTCACCGATGCGCTGATGTAGGTTCTTGTCAGCCGGCCGACCCTTGTAAGCGCCGGAAGCTTTTGCCCGATGAATTCCCTGGGCCTGACGCTCACGACGCTGCTCGTAGTCCTTGCGCGCGATAGCCGCCATCATCTCGATCATCATGCCGTTGATCGCGGCCTGCATTCGGCCAGTGAATTCGTCACCAGCCGTGTCTCTCATGCTCTGGTGGCTGGTCGGAAGATCCAGGGCGACAATACGCAGCCCCTTGGAATCAATCGCAGCCTTGAGTGCCTGCCAATCAGCCACCGGCAATCGGGAAAGCCGGTCGATGCTTTCCAGCAGCAATACGTCCCCGTTGTGGGCGTCCGCTATCAGTCTCAACAACTCTGCTCGGTCAGTTCTGGCCCCACTGGCGTTCTCGATATATTGCGCAGCGATGGCCCTGCCATGGTCGGCAGCGAACTGCTGCAGAGCGCCACGGGCACGATTGGCGTCTTGCTCGGCAGTGGACGCACGAAGGTAGGCGCGGACAAACATAAGATTTCCTTTCACGTATCAGTTTGGGTGGTGTTTTTCAGGCGTATCAGTTAGACCGTTACTTACAAATTCGAGCACCAGGGAAAACTTGCTCCCGAACGTATCAGCTAAGGCATACCTAAAAAATCTCCGCAGATTTGCGAAAACCCACGGCGATACAGAGCAGCAGAATTACTTCCCTACGAAGTAGAGTCCCCTGCCCTGATTGAAGATTGCCGCAGGGATCGAGTTTTTCCTCAGCCGCTGGCCAGGGTGGTAGATGTAGATCCACTCAGGCAGGTGTTGCGATGCAAGCTGCATGGCTTCCGAAGTCGTCATGTCGTTCTTGTAGGCATCAAGCGTGAACTGGTTGTCACGGATGAAGATCGGCCCGTAGCTGAGCGGCGATCTCAGAAAGCTCGGCGATTTAGAAACCTCATCACTGTATGGAATCGGCCGCTCCGCGTAGCTATCTGCCAAGGATGCATAGCCGCGGGCATGACCATCAGGATATTTACCTGTCTGCATTGGCAGCTTCGATAGGCCATTGGCAAAAACCTTCTTACGAGCGTCTTCGACCTTACGCAATGCAAGAGCAGATGCCGCGTCCGGCGAGCTTGCCTGGTCAGCGGGCACCCACGCGACAACCTGAGTTGTGCGCGCCGGATCGCTCGCCCCACCCAATAGCATCAAACCCAAGCCAATTCCCGCTGCTGCGCCGCCACTCAGACCTGTAGATGGAGATGCAGAGCCAACCGCGCTTAATCCAGCATCCCCAAGCACTGCCCCAGAGCCGCCAACAGGGCTAGCTCCATCAACTCCCCCCGACAGCTCGATCGGAACGTCCCGCTGCCCGGAAATCCCCATGGCGGTCAGAACATGCATAGCATCCGACCATTTTTCTCTCGGCACATACTTTGGCTCAGGAAGCTGCGCAGTCCTAGCTCCCTGAGTGCCAGAACACCCAACCAGAAGAGCTACTGTCGCTGCCAGCAAACCGATTCGGACCGTAGTTGATTTGTTACCCATTGCGCCACTCCCTGTTTTGATTGCCACAGCTTACGAAGGCTTTCAGGAAACCCAATGGCATAAGGCGGTGAGCTCTGCAGGCTTGGGATTTCCAGACCTTGGCATAGCGTGTCATGCAACCTCATGCATGCGGAGTAGCACCATGGAATTTCGCCACTTAGGGAATGGACAGACTTTCCCACCTGTAGCACCGAACGGCCGGATTTACGCCGTACCTGTCACCCAGGAAAACCAAGTAGAAATTTTCTGCCTGACATCTGAAGGCATTGTTGGAAGCGGCGTTACGGCCAGGTGGGCTGAGATCACGGGCTTCTATTACGATGACGAGTCTTGGGAAATCATCCTGCGCAATTACATCGGGAGGGGAATGCGTTTCCGCCGGGGTGTGCCCTGTGGAATCGTCGAAGACGGTTGCGAAACACTCAAAACAAATATCCAAGGGTTCGCAATTCCAGTTTGCGTAATGAACCGCATCACTTTCGAGCAGAAAAAGCTGCATCAGACCTGACGTTGGCCTTGGGTTTCAGAGCAGCCAGCAATCTGATTGCGTCGTGCGGCTTGCCCATGCCCCTGGTGGGGAACTTCCTGATTTCTAATTTCCGTCGCTTTTGTTGCGTGAAAGCGAAACACACGCCTGGGAGCCGTCCGTAGGCTGTATCCGAGTAGTTAAAGGGAGTCGGATATGACCAACAGTACTGTTAGACGCTGCTTGCGTGAGCAAGTCCTCTACGGCAAATCGGACAACGTGTTCCTGCAAGCCGGCATCGACAAATCGATACGCGGCCTACGCGCAATCGTCACCCCTGAATAGCCAGGACTAACGACGCATGCGCTACGTAACCGTCAGGAAATTTGCCAGCGAGTCTGGCTACTCCGAAGACGCTATCCGCTCGAAGCTTCGCGACGGGATTTGGCGGGTCGGTGAAATATGGATCAAGGCCCCAGATGGCCGGATTTTAATCGATGTAGAGGGATATGAGTCATGGGTAGAGATGGGCGGGGAGTTCGGGCGGTCTCGGACTCGAGTATCGAAATCACGTTCATGTACCGTGGGGTTCGGTGCCGTGAGCGCATCTCGCGCAAGCCCACCGCCACTAATCTGAAGCTCGCCGAGCGGCACAAAATTGCTATTGAGGAGGCCATCGCCACAGGCATCTTTGATTATTCAGCTACCTTCCCTGGCTCCCCACGTGCAGCAAAGTTCGCGCCAGAGGCTTGCCGGGAAAACGTGGCTGGTTTCCTCACCCGCTGGCTGGCCGGAAAGAAAAAGCACGTCTCCAGCAGCACATGGGAAGGCTACAGGAAGATCGTGGAGCTGCGATTGGTTCCCACGCTCGGTGACAGTCTAGTGGTGGAGCTCAAGCGCAAGGCAGTGAAGAGCTGGCTAGACACGCTGCCGGTAAGCAACAAGACCCTAAGTAACATTCAGAGCTGCCTTCGCTCGGCGCTGAATGACGCCGTTGACGAAGAGCTGATCGACCTCAACCCGCTAGCCGGGTGGACCTACGCACGCAAGGGCGAGGTGCGCCTGGATGACGTGGACCCCTTCTCGCCCGAGGAGCAGAGAGCCATCCTAGCTGCCCTCGATGGCCAAGGCCGGAACTTGGTGCAATTCGCGTTCTGGACCGGCATGCGTACTAGCGAGTTAGTAGCGCTGGACTGGGGCGACATTGACTGGATCCGCAAGGAGGTGCACGTCACCCGGGCGATGACCCAAGACGCCAAGGGCAAGGCCGAGGTGACCAAGACAATTTCAGGTAAGCGCAGCGTCAAGCTGCTTGGGCCGGCGCTAGAGGCGCTTAACATACAGAAGACCGTCACCTTCCAGGCTGGGCGTGAGGTCTTTCAAAACCCGCGAACATTGGAGCGCTGGGCCGGCGATCAGCCGATCAGAAAGACGATGTGGCAACCGGCACTGAAGAAGGCTGGCGTGCGCTACCGTCGCCCCTACCAGACGCGGCACACCTATGCCTCAATGATGCTCTCCGCCGGAGAACATCCGATGTGGGTATCAAAGCAGATGGGCCATAGCGACTGGACGATGATTGCGAGAGTGTATGGGCGGTGGATGCCTAACGCGGATATCCATGCCGGAGCCAAAGCTGAAAAGCTTTGGGCTCCTAACGATGGAACAGTGTCAGTCACTCGTAGAAGCGAACACTGCTAAGGATCCGGTTGATCAGGTCTGCGCTGGAGTCCGTGGCTACCGTCGATCCGGAATGTGAAGTTGCGAGGGTGCGGTCGCCCCTGAACTGCACCACGTTTGAGCGAGGTGCCGAGACTTCAGCGCAGTACCTCGCACCGCCAGCGGCATCTGAGCCAGCTGAACGCTCACCAGACGGAATCGTAACAGACTGAAAATCCAGGGAAAGCTGCATCTGCTGTTCCATGATAGTCCCCATAGGAGGCTGGTCTCTGTCTGACATTGGTGGTCACCGTTTGTTCAAGCCGGCGGATTCTAATGCCCTTAAGGTGAATGCTTCAAGCGTATGTATAGCCTCAAGAGTGATCGCTGTCACGGGGGAGGCCTCGTGGACGTGCATGATACCTTTCGGGTCCTTTCTGCCGCCTGGATGTGCCGAGAAAAACCGCAAAAACCGGGAGGGCGCGACACCGTCAAAGGGCATCACTCGAACCTTGGATTCATCGCTTTCTCGCTCGGTGATGGAGTCTGAGTGCAATCTAGTTGCTAAGCTTTTCCTATAGGGTTCGAGGAAATACACCTCTTTGACGCCTGCTGCAACAAGATGCCTTGCACACGAGTGGCAAGGATAAGTGGTAACGAATAGCTTTCCATTCCTGATCTGCCCTCCCTTTGTCTCTCCAGCTGTCAAAAGAGCGTGCATTTCCGCATGGACCGCGCGTGAAAACTCAATAAGGCTCTTTAGCTGAGAATCTTTTCTAAGCATTTCAAATGCAGATGAGCGTTTTTTCTCTTCAACAAGACCATTTGCAATGAGTCTATCAACCATTGCGTTAGCAATTGTGGTCTTTTCGTCATCATTAAAGCAGCGTCCACCTTCAATGTTCCAGCATCTACGATCATCGTCGGTAGAAGAGTTTTGATCAACCGTGTGATATAAACCGCCAAACGCCTTTGGCACATCATTCCAACCTGAAGCAAGTATTTCGCCTTCCGAGTTAGTTATGGCTGCGCCTACCTGCCGCGAAAGACAAGCAGAGTTGCGCGCGGCTGAGTAAGCCGCATACATGGCACGCTCGTTGACGGTTGGGGTTATAATTCTCGTCCCCAGCATTAATTCAAGAAAACGTCGAACCCTTGTGTTTCGCTGCGAATCTGTAGCCGAATCAACTCTCAAGAAAAAATCACATCGAGGGAACGTATCCTCAACACTTTGGCCATACTTGACCTCCTCCCCGGAGTCGCGATCAATAAGCCTGTGGATCTCATCGCTAGGACCTTTGATCCGTGCCAGGCGCTCCAGTCGCATCTCGATTGGAGAGTACACACCGACAACGTGGAGCATATCGCCGTAAACAGACCTCAAAAGTGTTAGTTCATCAATATTTTTTATTGAATCAATAATATGACAACATTTTCTAGCCGCTCTAGGCATCACTGCTGCGGGATCTTCTGCCGCCTCAGGGTCTTTCTGTTTTAGCTCTGCATCGTGAAGATGCTGATGTGTCGCCCTTGACAACAAAATGTCTTGAATAGCCAACTTCGCGAGGATCGCGTTACCGTAATCGCGGCGAAGTTCGTTCCCAGCATCAATCAGCCGCTCAATGGACTTCTCTTCTTCCAAGCCCTTTAAACGGCGAATCTCCTTACTCAAACGCAATATCTTGACTTCCGCGTATCCAAAATCCGTTCCGCGAATCAGCTCTTGAAATGTCTTAGCCACTTCATGGAGCGGAGTGCCCATCGGGCCGCATAGCGCTATGACAATTTCAGGTGTCAGCGATTTCAAGTATGCGCCGTGATCGTCGAACACAGTACGTTCGGCGCGCTTGGCGTCACCAGGAGCTACAGCAATGGGCACGGCCATTCGATTCCTTCCGTATGGATGCTAAAGGCGATAGAGCTGCTTAAGGTGATCTAAGAATGGCACATTCATGCCGGCATCGCGACATATGACAGCTTTATGCCAGCTTTTCGGCTGGAGGCCGCTAATTATAAGGGCTAGACGCGGGTTCAAATCCCCCCGGCTCCACCAAATAACCATCTAAAGACGTCCACGGACGTCTTTTTTTGTGCCTAAAACTCAGTAAATACGGGGCTTTCAGCGCCATCAGGATCCGATAGCGTCCAACAGGATCTACGAGATCCGGTATTCCAAGTGGTATTCCAAGCCATCTACTGGTAATTTTTGGAATACCGAAACCGCTCTTGGAATACCGCATGTGCGCTCAAGCCACCCGCCTCTCTGACCTCAAAGTCAAAGCCGCCAAGCCTCAAGAGAAGGACTACGTCCTAAGCGATGGTAACGGCCTTCAAATGCGAGTGAGAAGCAATGGATCTAAACTCTGGAATTTCAATTACCGGCATCCGGTGACGAAGAACAGGATCAACATGGGCCTCGGGACCTTCCCCGAGGTTTCATTGGCGCAAGCCCGCAAGCGTACCGTTGAGGCACGCGAGCTCCTCGCTCACGGCATTGACCCCAAAGAGAAACGGGATGCAGTGCAGCAAGCTAAGAAGGCAGCGACTGAGCATACTTTCCAGAACGTGGCCACGGCCTGGTATGAGCTGAAAAAGGATGCAGTGACACAGGCCTACGCTGAAGACATCTGGCGCTCCCTCACGCTGCACATCTTTCCGTATCTGGGGCACACCCCACTCTCGACCATTAGTGCTCCTCAGGTCATTAACCTGCTCCGGCCACTCGAAACCAAGGGCAGTCTTGAAACCGTAAAACGACTGACACAGCGGCTCAACGAGATCATGACCTACGGGGTAAACTCGGGACTGATTCACGCAAACCCGCTCAGTGGCATCCGTTCCGTTTTCAAGAAACCGAAAAAGAAAAACATGGCGGCACTACCTCCCGATGAGCTGAAAGAGCTCATGGTGGCAATCGCCAATGCCAGCATAAAAAGAACAACACGCTGCCTGATAGAGTGGCAGCTTCACACCATGACCCGGCCAGTCGAAGCAGCGACCACCCGCTGGGCAGATATCGACATCGAGAAGAAGATCTGGACGATTCCTGCGGAGCGCATGAAAAAGCGCCGCGCGCACATTGTCCCGCTCACGGAGCAGGCTCGTGCACTCCTCGAAGCGATCAGGCCCTACAGTGGACATCGGGAATTTGTGTTCCCCGCAGACCGAAACCCACGTACTCACTGCAACAGCCAGACCGCCAACATGGCGCTGAAACGAATGGGCTTCGAGGGGCGTCTGGTCAGCCACGGCATGCGGTCGATGGCCAGCACCATCCTCAACGAGCATGGCTGGAATCCCGAATTGATCGAGGTAGCACTTGCCCACGTCGATAAAGACGAGGTTCGCAGCGCCTACAACCGTGCGGACTACATCGAGCGGAGACGGCCGATGATGATCTGGTGGAGTGAGCATATCCAGGAAGCAGCGACGGGTAATCTGTCAGTGTCAGCTATCCAAGAAAATCGGCACAGGGAGATCGTTTAGATCATCTGGCACTGCCTCGAAGTAGCCAGTCCCAACAGCCTAACGGCCAAAGGCGGTCATCCGCGATCAGCGTGGTCGCTAATGAGGCTTTGCTCAACCCCGCAGCCGAAACAGCGGCAATGTATCTATCCTCGAACATAATGACTCATACATCGGCTTTAATGCCTAGCATTGGTAAAACCGCGAGGTCGACCAGGGACGTCTTTAGTCTAAGCTCAGCCAGAGTTTCAACTCAGCCCGGTTCGCCAACACCAACTGCTGGGCTTCAGGGCGGGCGTCATGCAGGTTCGGATTTACGTGAAATCGTTTCACTACATACTTCGCCAATGCTTGTGAGCTTTTGACCACAAGCTGCCCATCAGTCATCGCGTAGTCCAATTCAATGATCGACCGTTGCGCCGGCGTCAGGCGCTCGTCCGGCTTGAAGATCACATCGATCCTGGTGTTCCACTCCACGTCGTGCTCGATACCATTTTCCGTCTGATCGTCGAGCAGGTCCGGCTCGCCTCGGAAACGGCTCAGCACAAAGTCCCGGTACTCCCGGTTCTTCTCGCAGTAGGCCCGCACGTGCCAGCGCATGCCTGTGTACACCAACGTATGCGGCGCGATGGTGCGGCCTTCCACTTCCGGTGTTTTGAACGACACGTACTCGATGTCCAGACGCCGCTTTTCACGACACGCCTTGAGCAGCGGCCGCAGCACCTCGGGCCTCACGGAGCGATCAGGTACCTTCAGCACTTCAGTGTGCGCGTAAGCCAGGTTCAACCCTTCGATATGCGGCGCACGCTCATCGTTGTGGTTGAGCAGGTCCAGGTAGGCACTAGCGCTGTCGTCGATGAACAACGGCTTGAACTGCCGGGTCGGCACGTAGCCTTTGATCTGCTTGTCGTAGACCAGGTTCTTCGAGGCGTAGTCGGTGATGTAGGTGTTGATGTCCTTCGATGCCTGCTGCCGGCTGATGCCGAAGCATTGCACTAGGTGATTGGTGGTCAGGCGACCCTCCCACCAGACCACCGTTTCGATCAGGCGGTAGCGCAGGGCAAGGTCCCAGCGGATTTGATCCATGCTTTGCTTGTGTTTCATCGTGGGCCCTGAATGGTTGGCAGCGGGTAGCGACCAGGCGAGTGACGTGTCGTGAAATCCTACGTGTCTGCTCAATTACGATCAACACGCGCTGGATATGTAAAGAATTTGTACATATCCAGCGGATGGTCGTACACCTCCATTTCGAGAGCGCTTCCCTCTTAAGGCCACGCCATTCGTGGCCTGCACGATAGCACATTGCCTTCATCCATCAGTCCTCGCTCCAGCCGAGCCCAGGCGGCATCTGCACCAATCCTTTACCTGTACAAGTAGCCAATATAGACATGTAGTCTTACTAGACATATCGTTTCGCTTACCGGCAAACAGCCACTACTCAAGGAAGCGATAAATGGAAACCCTGCAGCTCGCATTGCTGAGCCTAAGCGGCATCACTCTGCTCGTTCTCGTGCTGGTGCACTCGCGGATGGGAGAGGTCTGGGAAGTGGTCAGAAACGATCGGGATGTGCAGCGCATCGCTCGGATTCACGAGCACGAGAACAATGAACTGCGCTCCGAGTTGCGCGCTGAACGTGAGCTGGTGGGGCAGCTGCGGCGTCAGGTTCAGATGCTGCTGGGAGTGGCGCCCGAGAGCTGAAGTCCCCCGGATGTGAACGTGAGCCAGCGCAAGCCTGGCTCACGGGTGGGTACTGCTAGAAACTGCGATGAATGCTGGAGAAAAAACCACCCCCACTCCCACCCAGGTGCCTGTTCTCCATGATGTACTTCTTGAACTTCATTTTTTGCTCGTGATCAAGGCAGAGGGCTGGATTGTCTGACAGGGCTCGCTTGACCTGATAACTGCCGTCCTCGGCCAAGATTTGCTGAGCCTCTTTGATCAGCGAAGGATTGCTGGCCAGCTTCTCTCTTACATCCGGATCAGGATCGTTGGCAAGGTTCAGTTGCAAGGCGGCAGACAGCTTGGGATTTTTGCTGAGGGTCCCTCTGAGTGCAGGGCTCGCATTGCTGAGCAACGAACGCTGTTCATCCTCAGTCAAACCGGGATGCTTGGCGAACGCTTGCCTCACACTGCTTTTGCCTTCCTCAAGCAACTTGGACTTCACACTGGCCAGTAGTGAGGGATTCAAGATCAGGCCAGCCACAACCGAAGCAAGTCGGTCGCGAGCCAACTTGAACTGGAGGGCTTCGCCTTTGGCACAGGCCGCCAACGACGCACGTAAATCATCGTCGAGTACATCCTCATCGATCATGCGTATCAGCAGATCTTGCGGCGCATTGCCATTCAAGCAAGCCAGCTTGAACATCCCATGGTCATACTGCGGTTGACCCTTGACGAGGTTGAGCCGAATCGACAGCACGTGCTCAGGACACCGCGGATTTGCATAGACCGCCTCCGCCACACTGCGCTGGGCATCCATGGAGAGTTTCTCCAACTGATCACCAGGGCAATCAGGATTACGGGCTACCTCCTCCCGCTTCACATGGTTAGGGTCAGCAGCCATCTTGATCATCTGCGCCACGCTCAGCCCCTGATGCTCGGATGCCGGGCGCAGCTTCAGTTTCTCGAACAGCTCCTCGTACTTGCCGACCTGGTCACGCAAGGTTTCACGCAGAGGGATGGTGGACTGAATAGCGTCCTCCAAGTGCTGCTGCGTCAGCGCACCTCCGCTGATGAAGGCGTTGGCAACGGCCTCGTTGATCGAGTTCTCGATATCGGCACCGCAGTAATCCCGACAGAGGTTCACCAGCTCATCCATCCTCAAATCCGCGACCCGCTGGCCCGATTTGCCCAGATGGATGCCCAGGATCTTTTCGCGCTCCACAGGGTTGGGGAAGCCGACATAGAAGATCTCGTCGAAGCGCCCCTTGCGCAGCAACTCCGGTGGCAATGCGGTGATGTCGTTGGCCGTGGCGATGACAAATACGGCGCCGGTCTTTTCCTGCATCCAGGTGAGGAAGTAGCCCAGCAGCCGTGCAGTCACCTCCGAAGCGTTCCCGCCACCCATGCCTACAAACGCTTTCTCCAGTTCATCGACCCACAGGATGCAGGGGCTGACGGTCTCGGCCATGCTGAGCGCGCGCCGCATGTTGTGCTCGCTCTCCCCCACGTACTTGCCCAGCAGCGAACCGATATCCAGACGCAACAGCGGCAGCTGGAACAAACCGGCAGCCACCTTGGCCGTCAGCGATTTACCGCAGCCAGGCATGCCGGCGATGAGCACGCCTTTGGGCGTCTTTACCCCCTGGCTTGTCGCCTCGTCCAGGCGGCGGATGATGGTCGAGCGTTGCTCAAGCCACTGCTTCAGATTTTCCAGGCCGCCGATATCGCTAACGCTCACATCGACGCGGACCATCTCCAGCACACCGCTCTTGACGATGACCTGCTCTTTCTCGTGGAGGATCGTGTTCAACGACTTTTCATCGAGGGTTTGGGTCTGGCGCCCAACCATCCTCAGTAGCTGAGCCATCTCGCTGGAGGTCAGCCCACTCAGCCCAGAGACGGCCAGGTCACTGAGGTGATCCGGAACGGTCAGTTCCCCGCGAGACTCGACCTCGGCCAGCAACGTCTTGATTTCAGCACGGCTCGGCAGCGGCAAAGGCAGGAGCGTGACCTGGGCCTCGATCGGCGCGGGAATGCACAGGGCTTCCGAGACCAGAATGACCGAGCATTCGCCTGCATAGTTGCGTTCGATCGAGTTCAACAGCTGTTTGAGTCGGGCGACCGCGAGCGTGTTGTTCTCCAGCGCGAGCCGAGCCCCCTTGATGACGATCAGCGATTCTTCCAGGTCTGCATCCAGCAACGCCAGCAGCGCGTGTTCCAGCTCTGTTTTACTGGAATCGAGGTTACTCAAGGGGCGCTTGTTCTCGACATCCACCCAGCCATAGCCAAGGTTCCACTCGTGGATGCGTTTGAGCTTGGCCTTGTCCTTGAGTCCGTTCAGCAACTGATCGACACGCGCTTCTTCGGCCGACTGAATGTAGATGGCGGGAGCGCCAGCCAGAAAGTGCTCTTCCAGTTGGGCGTCAAAACTCTTTTTATCAGTCATCTCTCGACCTCAACTAAACAACGACGAAAAGAAATCTGACACGCGTTCGACGGCCTTCGTCGCTACATCCTTGAGTGTGCCGACCACCTTGCGAACTACCTTGCTGGCAACCTCGACAACCTTTTTGCCGCCCTTCTCGATCAGGGTGCCGACGGCCTTCCCAGCCGCGCGGCCAACGACTCCACCGACAATTCCACCGATGGCCGTACCTCCTGGACCAAACACAGCGCCCAAAGCAGCACCCCACTCGGCGCCGAGCGCCGCGCCTTTTTGTTCAGCGGCCTGGGCCAATGAGCGAGCAGCCACCATGGTGGTCTGTTCGATAGCGTTGATCGCGGTATCCGCAAGGATGTCGCCTTGCCCAAGCTTGTACAGGGCTTTGGCACGCTCCAGGCCAACGTAAGTAGTGGTCGCAACTTCCTCGGCTGACGCGTTGCTGAAAAAGCTCAACCAGCCACTTTTTGCCGCAACCATGACGCCGCCCGACACAGCGACCTGCGCACCGACATGGTCGGCCGACTTCAGCGAGCTGTCGAAAAACGCCTGCATTGCCACGCTCGCCGGTGCGTTTTCCTCACCTCGCAGCCAGTTCCAGGTGCGCTGTCCGAGGATACGGGCACCGTGGTACGAAGCGTTCAGGGCGGCATTCAGCAGCGCTTGCTTGTTGATCTCCCTGGAAATTTCCAAGCGTGAGGTTTCGTCCCAAATGGTCGCCTGGGTTTCAGCAAGAATCGACGAAGGACTATGGATGACATCGCCAGGGACAGTGGAATGGCGCACACCCGGATCAAGTGTTTGCGCCAGCGACACATTGGCTGACGCCAACATGCTCTGCACCTGGCACGCGTATTCACTTGGATTCAACTCGGGGTTGTTCTGCGCATCCTGTTCCAGCTCTCTGGCCAGCCAATTGACCGGGCTCTTTCCCTTGTCGAGATGTTGTTGCAACGACGCTTTGTGCTGATTGGTTCGCGAAATCGAATTGATCAACGTACGTGCAATAGCCTCGACCTCAGCATTGCCCTGCCAAAGTTGCGGGTACTTGTTGAGTTCCTGGGTGAGCCACTGTTCCAGCGGCATCTCGTTGCGGTGCTGGTCATAAGAGCGAATGAAGCTCCAGATGACCGCAACCACCTTCGGTGCGCTGGCTGCATCAGCGAAAGCAACGTGGCCGAGCAGATCGGCTTGCCGCTCCTGCTCGTGTTCTTCGAGGAGCTTTTGTACAGGGGTATCAGGGGAAGAAAGTACGTTTGAGGAACTCACGAGGGGCTGTCCTTGACCGGTTCAATAACGAGGAAGGTGACGATCCGACTGCAACATTCGGGCGCCGCGATAATGCCGGGCACCCTGGCAAGCCCCTACAGGAATGCTTTGACCAGCACGGCTACGAGAACACCAAGATTCAAGCCAAGCGCCACACAGACCCAGATAAAGCGCCGCTTGGACAACTGTTGCATCGTCTGCGACTGAGCCTGCTGCGCTGCAACCGCAGACGCGATTTCATCAAGCTTGGCCAACGACTGTTGCTGGTCATCACGGCGTTCAGCACGCTGGGTTTGAATGTCTGCAGCCAGCGCTTTCAACGCGGCGTTCAGGTGATGCAGCTGGGCGGCGCCAAGTTTGCTCAGGCGCTCCTCGACACCGGCAATCCCTTCGGTAACCAGGCGAGCGCTTTCGACAACCTGCGCGCCAGCCTTCTCGAACCGGCCATCCTGCGCAGACTCAGCCTGCTGAACCATTGTCTCGATGCGCTTGGACACCTGGCGGACGATGCCAAGGTCGTCGCCCAAGTCCTCGAACGCGCTGTGCAGCTTTTTCAGCTCCGACCGCAGGCTGAGCACGCTGGACTCGAAGTCACCCTTGAGCGTGAGCGACAGCCCCCCGCTCACTTCCTCGATGTTTCGTTTCACCGGCACATTGATGTGCTTTTCCAACAGCGCTGACAGCTCTTGATCAGCGGCTGCGATTTCGGCATCCAAATCGGATCGTTCCATCAGAACTTTTTCCCTTCCAACATTTTGTCGAGTTCGCCCAGCAGTACATGGAGGTAGAACATGTCGTAGAGCTGTTCTATCGCATTGAGCGGACGGCGGATGGCTTCCCTGACACGATCGAGCTCGGCCTTGAAAGCTTCGAGGATGTATTGTTCAAACTTGTGCGAGTGTTCCATGCTGAACTGCATGCGCGCTTTGAATTGCGCGTGGGCCTGTTCAAGATGGTGGCGCTTGCCTTGTATGCCCTCCACCGCCTGCTGGCGCTCTGCTACGGCTGTTTTCATCACGGCCAGCCGCCGCTGGTAATCCGAGTATTTTCGCTTCAGGCCATTCGCCTGATGCTCCATGTACTTGCGGATTTCCTGGGTGGCGGCTTCGGTGTAGGCGTCCACGACCTTCTCGGCCGCCCCCAGCAGCATGCTGCGATCGGTACGGAAGTTCTCGCTGGACCACCAGTAGCCGTCGGTAAGGTAGCCGTTCATCTTCTGATAGAAGCTGTTCAGCGCGCTGGTCGTAGGAGGCGAAAGCTCGGCCAGCCGGAAATTGGACTGACGATGGGCGTGGCGTTCACACATTGCCTTCCATTTGGCTTGGATACCGTTCTCGAACTGCATGGCAACCAACTTCAGGGCACTGACTGACTCGGTAGTGCTCGGCAAAGGCTGGGTGAAGAAGCGGCGAACATCGCTGCCCTGGTACACCTTCAGGTAGCGGTGCAGGCGACGCCTGTGATGATCGAGCGCCCCGCTTTCTTTCTGGCAGTTACTCAACAAGCCTTCCGCCTGCTCCAGTTCATCCAGTGCTAGCTGAAGGTCGACTTCCAGGTCCTTCCTGTGCTTTTCGTAATGAGCCTGCTCTCGCTCAAGCCTGGCGTCGATCAAGGTCTTCATCTTGAAGGCGGAAGCGAGTCGGCCATAGGGGCTGGCCGATTCGGTGATGCTTGCCAATAGCTCGCGTCGTAGCTGCTGGATCAATTTGACGGCAGCTTGGTGATACTCCGGCGTCGCACCCAGGCTTTGCAGCGAGTCGCCGAACTCCAGTGGATACAGCATCGCCTCGACGGACTTCGGCGGTTTGTAGTCATGGGTACCCAGCTCCTGGTAGAGCTTGGACCTGACCTGAGCCAGCGTGCGCTCGTCCTGCCCGAACCAGGTCTTGAAACTGGCAGGCGAGAACGTATAAGAGAGCACCACACGATAGCGGTTGGGTTGCAGCATCCAGTCACCCAACGCCTCCAGCTTGAGCTTGTTGGGATGAAGGAAGCCCAGATCATCCGCACGCCCGACCAGCAAGATCAGATCGGCCGTGGCCACATACTTCTCCGCCACCCGCGCGACCTGGGCCTGCTCAGCCTCGTTGACCGCATTGATACCCGGGATATCAAGAATGCGCAGGTCCAGGCTCAGCGCATCCCCTCCCCAGTGCTCGAAGAACTTCGATGGCAGCCGCACGGACAACACATCAACGGACTGTGCCCGGCCCTCCTCCATTTCAGTGCGTATCGCGGAAAACCGTACCCTTGCGGCTTCATCATCCAGCGCACTTCTGTCGTCGCCGATATACCAGTAATCATCCTTCGAGCGGCCATAACGAATCGCACAGGCCGTCGAAGACTTGCCCATGCGTTGATCGCCCCGCAGTACGCTGGAAGCGCGCTCCAGTGCCTCACCGGTCACGCCCAGCAAGTCCAGAATCAGCGTAGTCTTGCCTACCTGGGTGGCGCCATAGACGGCGACCGTCACATGGCTGGAGCGGTTAAAGTCTCCAGCCAGGCTTGGGTCCACCTCGTCGATAAAGCGCTGATACGCGTTATAGGCCCAGCGATAACGGTTGCTGTACTTCTCAAGCCACATGGCGGCTTTGCGCATCGTCGATGGCTTTGACCAGGTTCACCCGAGCGTGCTCCAGGCGCGTCAACCCACGCGCCAGTGCGTCTTTTACCGTGAGGTCAGCGCCCAAGCCATAGGCCACGCGCAGGTTGCGCACCAAGCGCTCTTCGAGGGTTTCCATCAGGTCGTCGTAGAGCTCCAGACCCTTCTTGATATGGGCCTCGGCGAACTGGTTGAGGCTTTCGGCGATGAAGCCTCTGCGCGCAGCGTCGTAGCGTTGGATTTCGGTGGCACCACGGTAGGCGATGAAGCCCAGGGTGATCGCGCCGGCAGCGGCCATGGACAAAGAAGCACCCAGCGAAGCAGCAGCGGTCTGACCGCCCGTCAGCGTGCCCGCGATGGCCGGGATGGTGTCGATGGAGCCGTCTATGACCACGTCCACTGCGAGAATTGCCGCCAGGGTATTGAGCAGCGGCTTGGCCGAGGCAGTGACCTTGGGGAGGTCTTGCTGAATGGACGAAGCAAGCTTGCCGAAGTCGAAAGCTTCCAGTTCAGTGCGGGCCAACTCAGGGGTGCGGATGGCAACTGCCTGGTTGAGACGGAAGTACTCCATGGTCATCGCGGGCAGCGCCTTGAGCACCTCTTCGACATGCTCCGCTTTGAATCGCGAGACCTCATTGGTGGTCTTGGAAAGCAGCAGACGCAAATCATGCTGCAGCTCCTGGGTACCCGCCGAAGGAACTTCCAGAGAGGCTCCTTCGTAACCCAACAGTTTGTTCAGGCCCTCGTGCTTGATCGCGGCGAGCTCCGTGGATTTGATTTCCTGGATGCCGAGCTCTTTCGCGGACATGTCCGAGATGGCCAGGTAATCGGATTCCAGCGGGGATCGCAGAATGTCGGTGCCATTGCACCAGCAGTCGATAATGCGCGACCTGAAGCGGGTCTCGTTTTCACCGGACTGCAGTGTGAGGAAGTTGGCCGCGTGCCTGAGCTTGTTGGTAAAGCCCTCTTCTTCCTTGTTGTACTTCTCCTCCGCGATGTCCCTAACCTGGCCAAGGTAGTTGTTGGTGTGCTCGCGGAGCCTTTTGGCATAACGGTTCCGGTAGCGCTCCGAGGCTTTGGTGAACACCTCTCGCATCCGCTCCGCCTGACGCTCGGTCAAGTGTTCACTGATGCTTTGCGCGTCCAGCTCGCTTTCCAGCGCCGCCTTGACCGTCGCCAGTTCAGTGTCCAGCAGCTTCTCCAATTCACGCAGACGGCCTGCATCCGAGCCACCTGCAGACAGTGCGTACTTGTTGATGACCTGGATGAGGTGGCTGGTCCAGGCGGAGCGGTAGGCTTCGTTGCCGACGCCGGTGAAGATCACACGGTCTAGCTCGTCAGAGCGGATCTGGAAGACTTCGGCCACAGTGCCTGCCAGTTCATCCATCTGCCCTGGGGTGAGCGTTTCGGTCTTGGTGACGGCGATGGCGGGTTTGCGATCGGGGAAGTAGCGGGCGACCAGATCGTTGAGAATCTGCTTTTGGCTGTTGTCGGCGACGCGGGTGCGGTCGGTAACCAGAATGCTGCCCAGGGAGTGCACCAGGGTGTGGCGCATGAGGCCCTGCCACTCGACGTTGTCCGGGTTCAGCATTTCGTAGCCTGGGAGCAGCACGAAGCCGCAGCGCTGGCCGTCGAAGTAGCGGCGTGGGACGTAGAGCTTTGGGAACAGGCAGTCGAGGTCGCCGGAATTGTCGTAGCCGCTGATCAGCGCTCGGAAGACGCTCTGGGAGATCTCTTCTTCTTGCTCGTTGCCTTGGGCGTCGTACTTTACGACTACAGCGTAAGGGGCGTCGCAGTCCTTTTCGAGGATGAACACCGGGATGCGCTCGCCACGGCCCTGGTTGTCTGCCAGCCAGCTATCGCCCAGGTCATAGAGTTCGCGAACCAGGCGGGTTTTGCCGGCGCTTTGGCTGCCGGCTACGCAGATGTAGTAGACCGAGGACAGCTCGCGGGCGATGCGCAGCTTGCGGAGGATCGAGACCAAGGCTGGGCGGGGGTTGCTACGAGTCTTCAGCTCGGCCGAGATCTTGAGCACACCGGCTACAGTGGTTTCCATGTCTTTGATCAGGGGGGCTTTCATCAACTACTCCTGTTGAAACACGCGCAATGTTAGTGAGGTCATCGGCTTGTGAAGGGATTTCTTGATTATCTAACCGACGCAATGATGGCCATTAGCCTGCCATCGACTCTAGTCTGTATTTATCCTCGGACGCTCTTCTCTTTGGCACGGTTGCTCTTTCAGCAAAAGTGGCTAACTGGCCCTTTAAATGCTGATGAATTGCTATAGAAATCAACATTGAGGACACCGATCGGACAGACGCGAGAAAGATGTTCAGCAAAAAATCTACTCAAAAAAATTTGAATCACACATAACCCCAACGACATCATCACCATTGAGGTTCACCCCCATGTCGTTGCAATGCCCTCTCTGCCACTCCCCTAGAATCGCCTCCTTCCATCACGCCATGAAGGTCGGTGCGACCATCGGCACCGTGGGCGGTGTTGCGCGTGGTGTCAGCGCGGCCCTATCTGGCGGTCAGACTGGCGCAGCCATCGGCGCTATCGCCGGACCAGTCGGTATCACCCTCGGCTCCCTATCAGGTGCCATATTCGGCGGCCTGGCCAGCGGTGTCGGTGGCTGCGTGCTCGGCGCTCAGCTCGGTGAATCACTCGACCGCCACATCTTGGCCCACAACCTCTGCCTGCAATGCGGTCATCGCTTCAACCTGCCGACCTGATTGGCCCTCTCTTCATTTATCCGTCCGGTGCTGCGCCTCGCGCAGCGTTTTATGCCTGCCTGTACTAAAAGGAATCACTCAGATGGCACATCTCATCGAAACCATGGCCTACGCTGGCGCTACCCCGTGGCATGGCCTGGGTAATCAGCTCAGTCAGAATCAACCTATCGAAGTCTGGCAACGCGAAGCTGGAATGGACTGGCAGATTCTGGAAAGCCCCGTGCATTTCAAATCGGATGCCATCGGCCACCTGGGCGCGATCCACTCCTTCCCCGAGCAAAAGGTGCTCTATCGATCCGACAGCAAGGCGCCGCTGTCGGTGGTCTCTCAGCGCTACCACAAGGTGCAGCCCCGAGAGGTACTCGAATTTTATCGTGACCTCACCGAAGTTTCCGGCTACGAATTGGAAACGGCCGGCGTGCTCAAGGGTGGGCGCAAGTTCTGGGCGCTGGCGCGTACTGGGCAAGGCGCGACGCTCAAGGGCGACGACCAGGTGAATGGCTATTTGCTGCTGGCGACCTCCTGCGACGGCACACTGGCCACCACAGCCACACCAACCACGGTACGCGTCGTGTGCAACAACACCCTGACCATCGCCCTGGATGGCACCTGCCGGGCGATCAAGGTGCCGCACAACACCCGTTTCGATCCGAAGGCGGTGAAGAAGCAACTCGGTATCGCCGTATCGCAATGGGACGATTTCATGTACCGCATGCGTGCCCTAGCTGAGCGCAAGGTGCAGTGGCATGAGGCATTGGGCTTCTTCATGACCGTGATGTGCGAGACCAGTCCGGCCGGAGTATTGCCGGAGCAACTACCCAACGAGCGCGCCCTGCGCAAGGTTCAGGAGCTGTACGAAGGTCGTGGACGCGGTAGCGAGCTGGACTCGGCGCGCGGTACCGCCTGGGGCCTGCTCAACGCCGTGACCGAGTACGTCGACCACGAGCGCCGTGCGCGCAGCAACGAGTACCGTATGGACTCGGCCTGGTTCGGCCAGGGCGCGCAGATCAAGCAACGCGCCCTGGATGCTGCGCTGCAGCTCGCCGCTTAACCCTCACTCACATCAATCCTCGCGCCCAGTCAGCCTTGTGCTGATCGGGCGTTCTTATATCTACAGGTGAATACCATGAAAGCAAGGTCATTGAACGGCAGCACCTGCAAGAAACGCCCAGCCCTGCGCCTGGTCAGCACCAAGGAGCTGCCTCGCGAGGACTGGCTGCAGATACGCAAGCAAGGCATCGGCAGTTCGGATGCAGCCGCTGCCGTAGGCCTGAATCCCTACAAGTCCCAGCTGGAGCTGTGGCTGGAGAAAACCGGTCGCGATGCCGGCATGCCCAAGGCCGATCCCCACGATGAGGAAAGCCCGATGTACTGGGGCAATATCCTAGAGCCCATCGTGGCCTGGCACTACAGCAAACGCACCAGGCATAAAGTTCGTCGCATCAACGCCGTGCTGCAGCATTCGGATCCGGAGTTGCCTTGGATGCTCGCCAACATCGACCGCGAGGTGATCGGTGCCGACGATGTACAGATCCTCGAATGCAAGACCGCCGGCATAAACGGGGCACGCCTCTGGAAAGAGAACGTCCCCGAGTATGTTCAGCTTCAAGTGATGCACCAACTCGCCGTCACTGGCAAGCAGGCTGCAGATGTGGCGGTGCTGCTCGGCGGTCAGACATTGGAGGTCCATCGAATTGAGAGGGACGAACAACTTATCGCGCGCCTGATCGAACTGGAGCGCAAGTTCTGGCAGTACGTGGAGACCGATACGCCACCGCCAGCCGATGGCACCGCCTCTGCTGAATCCGCATTGCGCTGCCTTTATCCGGAGGACAACGGCCAAGTCGTCGACTTCAGTGGCCATGCCGGACTGAGCGCTGCCTTCATCGAGCTCAAGGCCGTCCGCCAGTCGATTGCCGGCAAGGAAAAGCGCGAGGCAGAGCTCAAGCAGATGCTACAGCAGGCCATGGGCGATGCCAGCCGGGCGGAGTTCACCGGCGGTTATGTCAGCTGGCGAAAAGCCAAGGACAGCGTCGGCCTCAATGTCGCTCAACTGCTCCAGGACAAGCCTTACTTGCAGGCCAAGTACCCACTACTGAAAGCTGGTGCTCGGCGCTTCCTGGTCGGCTGATTTTCACTTTCCTCACTCCATCCCCCCCTTGGCCAGTCCATGCAGTTCGCGCTGCGTGGCTGGCCTTTTTTTATTTCCAGGAGAACCACCATGCTGAAAGGCTTAGCCCTGACGCCCCCAGTGCTAGGGCGCATCTCCATCGGGATGTAGTGGTCAACTAATCCCGGACACTGCGTTAAGTTTTTCCTCGGCCACAGCAGGCGCCAGCCCGCTGTTAAATTGATGTGGCCGTTGCCAGTTGTAGCGCTGCATCAAAAACCGGCCGATATCCTGCTGTGCTAACGAAGCGCTCATGTAGCCCACGGTCGGTATCCATTCCGTTTTCAGGCTGCGAAACAACCGTTCCATCGGTGCATTGTCGTGGCAGTTTCCACGTCGACTCATGCTCTGGTTGAAGCGATAGCGCCACAGTCGCTGACGGAAGCCTCGGCTGCCGTACTGGCTTCCTTGGTCGCTGTGAAACAGAACGTTTTGAGGCCGACCACGCTGCTCATAGGCCATATCCAAAGCCTTGATAACCAGGTCAGCGTCAGGCTTCGATGAAAACGCCCAGCCCACCACGCGACGGGCGAAGAGATCGATCACAGCCGCCAAATAGTGCCAGCGACCTTGAGCCCAGACATACGTGATGTCACCGCACCAGACCTCATTCGGCGCCGACACGGTGAACTCTCGATCCAACACGTTCGGGATATCCGGCCGCTCCACCGTCGCCTTTTTATAGGCATGTGAGCCAGGTTGCTTGCTGATCAATTTCATTTCGCTCATCAGCTTGCGCACCTTGAATCGCCCAATCTCTATGCCGTCCGCGCGCATCATGAGCATGATGCTTCGGCTGCCCGCCGCGCTGCGGCTTTGAGTGAACAGCTCGTTCACTCGGCTGCGTAAAACCAATCGCTCAACATCCGGAGATCGGCGCTTGCGGCAGTGCGCGTAATAGCAAGACCGGGTGACTTCAAATACCGAGCACAACAGATCAACAGGCTCTTCAGAACGAAGTTGATCAATTAACGCGAACGCTCGTGCTCCTCGGCCATCAAGAGCGCGGTGGCCTTTTTTAAG
>NZ_QKRS01000009.1:115682-220670 GCF_024261405.1 Pseudomonas sp. FBF18
TGGTTGACCCATCGACGCAGGGCCGACTCCACCAGCCCAAGTGAACGGGCGGCATCGATATGGCTATAGCCTTGGTCGAGCACCAGGCTGGCAGCTTCGCGCTTGAATTCTGGGGTAAAGGTACGACGTTGCTTGGTCATCAGACACCTCTCTATGGCGAGCATTTTCGCCTAAATGGGTGTCCGGAATCATTAGACCACTACAGTTCCTCTACTACTACAGAGAAGCCAGGCTTGATCTCAGAACCTGCAATGGCCTCACCATGCGTGACGAGATAGCCAGGGCCCTGAGGGGCCAGAGGCTCTTCCAGTCCCGCATCCCTAGACATAAGGACCGATTCCTACTGCCAAACGAAAAGCTGGACTGGATCGAAGAGGATGAACGGCAGTACCGGTGGCTGATCCGCGAGATCGAACAGATGACTGACCGGCGCCTGCATCGCGGTCTAGTCCACCTCACTGGCAGGGATCGCCTCATCGCCATGATCGACCTTTGGGATGTCGATATTACCGAGAAGTTGTCCCAGGTCGATGACCTTCACCGGGACTGGCGTAGGCACAAGGCTAAGGACGTCGAGTTCGAGTGGTTTGCTGATAAGAAGGAGAGCGAAAGGCGCTGTGCTTGCGCCTGGGAATGGCTTGAGAAGAAGCATCTGTCACCGCTATCCAGGCAAGCGCCAATCAGCAACCACCAAGAGCTGTTGATGTTCTTCGACCAGGCTGATTTGGGCCGTTACGAACGGGCAGCGATGATTCGAGAGATCAAAAAGCGATGGAACCGTAAGCAGTTCGACGAACGCAGCGCAGATAAGAAGCAGGTCAACGTAATGCTCTCAAAAGCGGTGATCGCTCAGCTTGACGCGCTAGCTGAGACGCATGGCGTGAAACGCGCTCAAATCATTGAGAACCTGGTGAGGAGGGAGACTGACGCTGGCTTATACCTCGCCGATGTTTGAAACCGCTCCACCGACAAAGACCAAAAGGCCAGCCTCAAGGAGCACCACAGGATCCTGAGCTCAAATCCAGCCAGCCGGTATTCCAAAAGGTATTCCAGCCAGAAATCAAAACTGATTTTTATCAACTATTTCAATACATTATCCAATCATTTCAGATTACCCCGGCACATCAAAAATATAAAAGACCTCTTCAAACGTCTTCTTTAAGCCTGAAAATCGAATAAACACCAAAGCTCCATCCATAAAAAACCGAAGCCCCCCCACCTCCCCCATAGTTTAGTAAACCCCAATCCAAGAATCGAAAAAGTCAGCTTTTACCCTCCTTACCCCCATGAAACCTTAGGGCACCACAAAACCACCTTAGGAGAACACTGCGCTGCGTGGCGAGCCTTGCTGTTGGCTGTGCGGTTTGCCCTGCAGCGCATGGAACGAGAACCGGATGTCTCTCGTCTGGGAGGACCGATTGATCCCGGTGTCTCGAGTGATGTGCAATCACCCTTGAACAGTAGGAGATAACAATAATGATCAAAGCTCTGAAATTCGCAGCACTCGCAACGGGGATAGTCACTGCCAGTCACGGCCTCGCGGCCGACCTCACCATCGTCTCCTTCGGTGGCGCCAACAAGGAGGCCCAGGTAAAGGCCTTCTACAAGCCCTGGCAACAAGCCCGGGGCAGCAAGATCATTTCCGGCGAGTACAACGGCGAAATGGCAAAGGTCAAGGCCATGGTCGATACCCGCAGCGTGTCCTGGGATGCCGTGGAGGTGGAGTCCGCCGAGCTCGCCCGGGGCTGTGAAGAGGGCATGTTCGAGACGCTGGACCCAGCTCAGATCGGCCTCGATACCAAGCATTTCGTTCCCGGGGCCATCCAGCCCTGCGGCATAGGGTTTCTGGTGTACTCGACGGTGCTGGCCTACAACACCAGCAAGCTGAAGCAAGCCCCCACCGGCTGGAAGGATTTCTGGGATGTGGAGAAATTCCCGGGCAAGCGCGGCCTGCGCAAGCTGGCCAAATCGACTCTGGAATTCGCCCTGATCGCCGACGGGGTAGCGCACGCTGACGTCTACACGTTGCTGGCCACCAAGGCAGGCCAGGACCGCGCCTTCGCCAAGCTGGATGAGATCAAGCCGCATATCCAGTGGTGGGAAGCCGGCGCCCAGCCACCTCAGTATCTCGCCGCGGGGGATGTGGTGATGAGCTCGGTGTACAACGGCCGCCTCTCGGCCAAGCAGAAGAAAAAGTACGACCTGGACATTGTCTGGTCCGGCGGCCTCTACGAGTTCGATTCCTGGGCTATCCCGCGGGGCGCTTCACGCCAGGAGAAAACCCGCGAGTTCATTGCCTTCACACTCGACCCCGCGCAACAGAAAAGCTTCGCCGAACATATCGACTACGGCGCCGCCAACCTGCAGGCCATGCAACTGCTCGACAAGGACCGCATCGCCGAACTGCCCACCGCGCCAGCGAACCTTTCCCAGCAGGTGCCGGTAGACCCCCTGTTCTGGGCCGACCATGGCGAACAACTGGAGCAACGCTTCAACGCCTGGGCGTCGCGCTAACCCCCTGAACGGCCAGCCATGGGGCACTCCCCCCATGGCTTTCGGAACCTGCCGAGCACAAGGTCAGACCTCCGTCATCACCACCATCACCTCGGCGTCACTCCCCGCCTCGCCCTCAGCCAGGTAGATGTGCCCGATCGCGCTGTTGAAATACACCGTCTCCCGGCAACCAACGCTGACGGATTCACCCGTTTCGAACTGAATGCGCACACGGCCCGAAAGCACCACGGCAAACTCCTGCCCGGGGTGGCGAATGTAGTCTTCGAACTGGCTCATCTCACGCGCGCAGATGCGGGCATACATCGGCGTCATGTTGCGCCCGGGAAAATCCCCCGCCATCGGGTGGTACTCGTAGTTGCCCGTGCTGTAACCCGCCGCCGTATCGATGGCCGTGCTCACCACCGTGGGCTGTACCGCACCCACGCTCACCTTGGCCGGGCTGAACAGCTGGGCGATATCCACACCCAATGCCCGCGCTGCCGCCGCCAGCTTCTCGTAACTCACCGATACCTGCGCCAGCTCCATCTTCGACAGGGTCGACAGCGCCACGCCTGAACGCTCGGACAATTGCTTGAGCGTGAGCTTCTGGTTCTTGCGTATGACACGAAGACGGGCACCCACCTGGGCGCGATCTATCAAGGGGTGGGCCGGGGAACGCGAGACTGGATCGGAGCTCATGCAAACTTCTCTGCCATACGGAAACGATGCCTTGGGCCAAGCCGGGCAAGGGCCAAAAATAATACCTCAAGGTAATAGGTTGACTGGAAAATTCTCATATCTTACATTTCTCGTATCTGAGAATTACAAGAACAGCGGCGAAGACATTGCTTCTCCCACTCGGAACAGGAGGCACCTCGGTATGCACGACAGCGAATGTTTCGATTTCGCCATCATTGGCGGCGGTATAGCGGGGGCCTCTCTGGCCTATCGCCTGGCTGGGCAAGCCAGGGTCGTGGTGCTCGAGCGCGAGAGCCAGCCGGGCTATCACGCCACCGGCCGCTCCGCAGCCATGTTCATGGAAAGTTACGGAACACCGCAGATCCAGGCCTTGACCCGCGCCAGCCGCACTTTCTATGAGCAACCGCCCGCTGATTTCACCGAGCATGCGCTGCTGGAGCCTCGCGGTTGCCTGTATGTCGCAGGCCAGGGGCAACAGCCTCTGCTGGAACAGACCTTCGCTGCCGGTGCAGCACAGGCTGGCAATGTTTCGTTGATCGATACCGAGCATGCGCTCGCGTTGGTGCCGTGCCTGAACCCGGAGGCAATGGTTGGCGCGATGCTCGAAACCGATGCCCGCGATCTGGACGTGCATGCGCTGCACCAGGGCTTCTTGCGCGCCGCGCGCCGTGCCGGTGGTGTGCTGCAATGCGATGCGCAACTGAGCGTCGCCACGCGCGAAGGCGGTCACTGGCACCTGACCCTGGCCGACGGTCGCCAGTTGCGCGCGCGCACGCTGGTGAATGCCGCAGGCGCCTGGGCTGATGAGGTTGCGCAGCAGTGCGGCGTGAAGCCCATCGGCTTGCAGCCCTGCCGACGCACAGCCTTTACCTTCGACGGCCCCCAGGGCATGGATTTCTCGCGCTGGCCCACGGTGATCGGCATCGACGAAAGCTTCTACTTCAAGCCCGATGCCGGCCAGTTGCTGGGCTCCCCGGCCAACGCCGACCCCGTGCCGCCCCATGACGTGATGCCCGAAGAGCTGGACATCGCCACCGGCATCTACCACATCGAGGCCGCCACCTCTCTGACCATCCGCCGTCCGCGTCACAGTTGGGCCGGCCTGCGCTCGTTCGTCGCCGATGGCGACCTGGTGGTCGGCTGGGACAATCACCGCGAAGGCTTCTTCTGGCTCGCGGCACAGGGCGGCTATGGCATCCAGTCTGCGGCCGGCGTGTCGCAACTGGCCTGCGCCCAGTTGCTCGATCAGCCGCTGCCCCAAACACTGCTTCATCAAGGTGTCGAGCCACAGCGCCTGGCACCTGCCCGCTTGCGTTAATCATTCATCACCCACGAGGTTCAATGCCATGTCCGAACAACTGCAGCGTTACCCCAGCCATCTGCCCTACCCGTTCTCCAAGGCCATCCGTGTCGGCGATTTCCTGTTTCTCTCGGGGCAGGTACCAATGGACCCACAGGGCAACGTGGTGCTCGGGGATATCCGCGAGCAAACCGAGGCGGTCATGAGCCGTATCGGCGAAACCCTGACCGAGTGCGGTGTGGGGTTCGATCAGGTGGTCAAGGCCACGGTCTGGCTGACCGACATGCAACATTTCGCCGGTTTCAACGAGGTGTACAAGCGCTACTTCGTCAATGGTTTTCCGGTGCGCTCCACGGTCGGCGGCAGCCAGCTGGCACTGGGGGTCGACGTAGAGATCGAAGTCCAGGCCTGGGTCGGCGCCCGCTAGCACACCCTTGCCGCCTGCCACTGCGATGCCCCGGCATGGCCACGGAAAGTGGCCCGCCCCATAAGCCCTAACAACAATAATTCGAGGGAAATCGTCATGAAAGAGAGCCTGAAAATAGCCGGCGCGTTCGTCGGTGTGATTGTCGGCGCCGGGTTCGCTTCCGGTCGGGAACTGCTGCTGATGTTCGTCGATTTCGGCGTATGGGGATTGCTCGGGGCAGTGGTCAGCGCCTCACTGTTCATCTTTCTCGGCATGGCATTGGCAGGCATGGGCAGCCGCCTGCGGGCCAGCTCCCATAAAGACGTCGTGAACGCCCTGTGCGGACGCTACCTGGGTGCCTTCGTCGACCTGATGATCACCTTTTTCATGTTTGCGGTAACCGTGGTCATGCTGGCCGGTGGCGGTGCCCTGCTGGAGCAGCAGTTCGGCATCCCGGCCCTGTTCGGCAGCCTGGCGGTAACCGTGATCGTGGTCGCCATCGTGTGCCTGGATGTGCAGAAGGTGATTGGCATGATCGGCGCCGCCACCCCGCTGTTGATTCTCACGGCAGTAGCGGTGGCCCTGTATGGTGTGGCCACCCGAGGCCTGAGTTTCGGCGAGCTCGATCAACTGGCCAGCCAGCAGGACGCCGGCGCCAGCCATTGGCTGCTGGGGGCGCTGTTGTACGTGTCCTACAACATCGTGGCCGGGGTGCCCTTTCTGTCGATCATGGGCGGCACCGCAAAGACCGAGAAGCACGCCATCTGGGGTGGCATCTTCGGCGGCGCGTTGCTGGGGGTGCTGATGCTGGTGATGAGCCTGGGGCTGTTGTCGCGCCTGGACAGCGTGGCCGACCTGCCCATGCCCATGCTGTCCATCGCCACCGAGATTTCACCGGTGCTTGGCCTGGTGATGGCCGTGGTCATTTTCCTGATGATCCTCAACACCGCCGTTGGCACCCTGTACTCCTTTTCGGCGCGATTGCTGCCAGCGGGCACCCGCACATTCCGCATCGGCTCGGCGGCCGCTGGCGCCCTTGCGTTCGTTGGCAGCCTGGTCGGGTTCGTCAGCCTGGTGGGGCAGGTCTACCCGCTGTTCGGCTACCTGGGCTTCCTGCTGATTGGCGCGGTCGTGCTTGGCTGGCTACGCGTCGGCCGCCTGGCCCAGGCTTGAGCAATCGACAGTGACGCGCTGATCGGGCGCGTCACAAATTGCATCGAACCGGCCCTCTCGAAATCGATTGCCAGGCCGATATGCTTGGCAACCGAACTAGCAGCAGAGCAGGTCACCGATGAAAGTCTGCACAACCTACCGTGAAACCTTCTATCACGTACTCAACGCGGTGTTTACCGCCTATGGCAAGCAGCCGGTGGTGGCGGAACTGGGAGTGCTGCGCGGCGAAAACGCGATGAAGCTCTACCAGGCCCTGACCCCGGAAAAGATGGTGCTGATCGACAGCTGGAGCCCTGCCTCCAATGACGACTACAGCCCATTCGACCAGTTGCCGCCATGGGTCGAGCCGCCAGAGAAATACGCCTACTACTACGGCGGCCCGATGCATGAGCAGGCCACCTTCGACAACCTCTACCAGCAATGCCTGGACCGCTTCGCCGACAAGGACAACGTCACAGTCATCCGCGCCGACACCATCAGCGCCATCGACGCGATCCAACCGCGTACCGGCATCGAGACCTTCGACGTGGTGTACATCGATGCCAGCCACCAGTACGAATTCATCCTGCGTGACCTGATGTACTACCAGGAACTGGTCGGCCCGGATGGCTTCATCCTGCTCAACGACTGCTGCCACAGCCCCAACGGCACCAAGCAGAACCTGGGCGTGCTCGAAGCCTTGAGCAGCTTCATGAAGCGCTCCGACTTCATCCCGCTGGCCATGACCAACACCGACTGGTCGGACGTGATCCTGGTGCGCAAGAACTCGATCATGGTGCAACTGGTGGACATCGCCCTGACCAACTCCGACATTCCGTTCGTGGAGATCCCGCACCAGCTGATCTCTGCCGCCAAAGTCGTTTACGGCCAGCAGCGCATCAACATCAGCTTCGCCTGATTGCGGTTGCAAGACGTCCTGGCCTTCGCCAGGACGACACCGGTCGACCCCACACGACCCATTAAATTCCCGCCAATCTGCCTGTTTTCCCTACAGATGCAGGCTGATTCACATTTTTTCCGTGAAAAGCAGCCTACCCGGCTTTTGCTGCTGAATTGTCCTACAACCATCCTGTACAGTACCCAGCGCTTGATTCAGCACTCACTGACAAGCCGGCAGGGATGGCCGATACAGACGCAGCATGCGCTGGTTGTCCCGCGTCGGTTTCCGACCCTGGAAGGGACACCCTCTTGAATACTGCATCGCTGCGCCGCTCACTGCTGGCGCTTTCCATTGCCGCTGCTACAGCCACGGCCAATGCCTCGCCCGCTATCGACTTGAATCACGACCTCAGCTCCGGTGCCTACAGCAATAACGGCGATACCTTCAGCAGCGCTACCTTCAGCGGCACATCGCAGAACGCCGGCGTCGAGCTGATCGATGTCACCGTGCTGGGCAACCTGACCAACAGCGGCGCGATCAACCTCAGCGCGGCGAGTGCCACCGATATTCCCTCGGCCATTTCCCTCACCCTTGATTCCAGCATCGGCGGCAACCTGGTCAACCAGGGCAGCATCAACGTGACCGGCGAAGGCGCCATGGGCCTGGACCTGTACCTGGCCAAGATTGCCGGTGATGTGATCAACAGCGGCAGCATTGCCGTGACGGGCCAGAACGCCAACGGCATGATGATCACCTCCACCCAGTCGAGCATCATCAACAGCGGCACCATCACCGCGCGTGGCGCCGACTCGGCCGGTATCGAAGTCGAGAATGCCGTCTTCAGCGGGTCCATCACCCCGCCCTACAAAAGCAACATCAACAACAGCGGCACCATTTCGGCAGATGGCATCGGCATCCATCTGGTCAACCTGAGCGGCAGCAACCTGTTTTCGATCACCCAGACCGCCGGCCTGCTCGAAGGCGGCACTGCGGCGATTCTGGCCGAAGACAGCAACGCGCAGTCGTACTTCTACTGGTCCGGCGGCCAGGTAAAAGGCGATCTGCTGGGGCTGAGTGGCGTGCTGGTCAAAGGCGACGTGGCTTTCGACGGTTCGACCATCCGTGCCGGCTACGTGGACATCGACGGTGGCACCCTCACCCTGCTGGCGCCGCACACCACGCTGGACGGCGATCTCGACCTCGACAGCGACACCGCACGCCTGCGTCTGCTGCTGGACAACACGACCCTGCCCGATTCACCGATCCTCAAGGTAACCGGCAACACCTACTTCTCCGCAGGAAGCCAGATCGAGCTGCAAGCCCGCTCCGACGACTTCCGCACCCCGGCCCAGGGCACCCGCTACACCCTGCTGAACTCCGGCACCTGGGAAGAGGCGCAGAACCTGTCGGTGGTCTCGTCCTCGGCGCTGCTCGAAGTGAAAAACTTCGGCATCGAGGGCCAGGATGTGAAGGCGCTGGTCGCAACCCGCAGCGATGAAGCGATCGAGCAGAACCTGCTCGGCGCCCGTGCTTCGCGCAATGCGGTCAATGCCATACAACCGTTCAAGAACACCGTGATGGGCCAGCTCAGCGAAAGCGATCCGGTATTCCAGGCCTTCGCCAACGCCAGCAGCGATGCGCAACTGGCCAGTCTCGCCGAAACCCTGACCCCGGATGTCAGCCGCGGCGTGATCAATGCCGCCACCAGCAGCCAGACCCTGGTGGGCAACGCCGTCACCCGCCGCTCCAGCAATGCCCGCAACGGCCTGTCGTCCGGTGAAGGCCTGTCGGGCACTGGCGTATGGGTGCAGGCATTGTCCAGCGATGCCGATCAGGATCGTCGCCACGGTATCGACGGTTACGATGCCAACACCAACGGCATCGCCGTGGGCGCCGACGGCAAGCTCGACCCCGATACCACCGTGGGCCTGGCGTACAGCTACCTGACAAGCGACGTCAAATCCGACCGGGGCAACAAGACCGATGTCAGCGGCCATGCCCTGACCCTGTACGGCAACTGGACCCTCGACAACTACTTCGTCGACGCTTCGGTGATGTACGGCTGGAACGACAACGAGTCCAAACGCTACATCGCCGGCAGCCGCGCCAAGGCCGACTACGACAGCGAGATCTTCGGCGTCAACGCGCTGGCCGGCTACACCTTCCAGCTCGACCGCCAGGTAGTGCTCGAGCCGCAGATCGGCGCGCGCTACGCCAACGTCTCGATCGACTCGTACCGTGAAAAAGGCAGCTCGGCGGCGCTCAACGTCGGCAGCCAGCGTTACGAAATCGGCGAGATGGGCCTGGGCGCACGCCTGGCAGCCGCCTTCGACCTGGACGTGGGCAGCCTGGAGCCGGAAGCCAAGCTGATGGCCTGGCATGACTTCATCGGCGACAAGGCCGGCACCACCTCCACCTTCGTGCTGGGTGGCACGCCATTCACCACCCGCGGCGCCACCCCAGCGCGCGACAGCTACGAGCTTGGCCTGGGCGCAACCTACCGCGTCGGTGCCTGGAGCGTGGGCGGGTCGTACAACTACCTGACCAGCAGCGGCTTCGATGCCGACACCTTCACCGCCAACGTGCGCTACGACTTCTGACCTCAACCGCCAGACACGACAAAGCCCGCCAGAAGCGGGCTTTGTCGTGTCGGGGCGTGCCTCAGATATCCAGCACGATCTTGCCGAAATGCTGGTTGGTTTCCTGATAGCGGAACGCATCGGCGATCTGCTCCAGGCCAAAGTGCTTGTCGATCACCGGGCGAAGGCCGTTGGCGTCGATGGCACGCACCATGGCCTGCTGCTGGGCACGGCTACCCACCAGTACCCCCTGCAGGCGCAACTGGCGCACCAGCGCCTGCACCAGCGGCAACTGCCCCGCTACGCCGGTGAGGATACCGATCAACGAGATGTGCCCGCCAATGCGCGCGGCAATCATCGATTGCTCCAGCGTGGCTGGGCCGCCCACCTCGATCACATGGTCCACACCACGATTGTGGGTCAGGCTGCGCACCTGCTCGCCCCAGGCCGGAGTGGTGCGGTAGTTGATCAGGTGGTCGGCGCCCAGGGCCTTGAGGCGTTCGAGCTTGGCGTCGCTGGAGGAGGTGGCGATCACCGTGGCGCCCGCCAGCTTGGCGAACTGCAAGGCGAAGATCGATACCCCACCGGTGCCCTGCACCAGCACCGTGTCGCCTGGCTTGAGTGCGTCGTCGGCCATCAGTGCACGCCAGGCGGTCAAGCCCGCAGTGGTCAGCGTGGCCGCTTCGGCGTGGCTCCAACCTTTGGGCGCATGGGTAAACGAAGTGGCACGGCCCGTCACCTGCTCGCGGGCATAGCCGTCGATGCCATCGCCCGGCACCGTGGCAAAGCCTTCGATCAGCGGCGCGCCATCCAGCCAGTCGGGGAAGAAGGTGCTGACCACCGCATCACCGACAGCGAACTCGCTGACCCCGGCGCCCACGGCCACCACTTCACCGGCACCATCGGCCATCGGAATGCGCGGCTCGGCAGGCCCCCACATGCCGCTGACCACGGCAAAGTCGTGGTAGTTGAGCGAGTTGGCACGCAGGCGCACGGTGATCTCGCCCGCCTGCGGCGCCGGCGCTTCGCACGTGCCCACCTGCACCTTGTCATATCCGCCGCCGGGTTGAACGTAAATGGCCTTGTGGCTCATGGGAAGCGCCTCGCTCGTGTCTGTAAAGGGTCAACCAGTCTTCGCCCGTGCCTGACGCAGGTCAAGCACCAGCACTTGCACAATCCGCCGGCAAACCACAATAATGCGACTAATTATCAATTACTCAGTATCCTCCGCGCCATGCCCGCACCCGATCACGCTGCCCTGCACGCGCTCTACAGCGAACACAACGGTTGGTTGAAAAGCTGGCTGCGCGCGCGCCTGGGCAACGCCAGCGATGCCGCAGACCTTGCCCAGGACACCTTCATCCGGGTGCTGACCGCACGCAATGCCCAGACCATTCGTGAACCGCGCAGCTATCTGGGCGCCATCGCCCATGCGCTGATGGTCGACAAGTTTCGCCGCAAGGCCCTGGAACAGGCCTACCTCGCCGAACTGGCCACCCGCCCGGAGCGCGTCGTCGAGTCGCCCGAAACGCGCCTGCTGATTCTCGAAACCCTGGTGGCCGTCGATACCCTGCTCGACGGCATGGGCGAACGCACCCGGCAGATCTTCCTGGCGGTGCAGCTCGAGGGCCTGAGCTACGTGGCCACCGCCGAGCGCATGGGCGTGTCGGTGACCACGGTGAAAAAACACATGATTCGCGCCATGACCCACTGCCTGCTGCTGACGGACGACTGACATGGCCCAGCCCCTGGACTACTCAACCCTGGAGGCGGCGGCCAGCTGGTACGTCAAGCTCAATGCCGCGCAGCCCAGCGAGGCCCAGGTGCAGGCCTGGCGGGACTGGCTGGGCAAGAGCCAGGCCCATGCCCAGGCCTGGGCGCGGGTGGAAAAACTGCAGCGCCAGCTTGGCCGCCTGCCCGCCGACGTGGCCCTGCCGACCCTGGCCGGCGTACGCGCGCGACGCCGCGCCGTGCTCAAGACCCTGGCCCTGCTGATGGGCGTGGGCATCACCGGCTGGGCCGTGCGCGAAAGCGACACGGGCCGCGAGCTGATGGCCGGGCTGCGTACCGGCAAGGGCCAGCGCCGCCACGTGACACTGGCCGATGGTAGTCAACTGGAACTCAACACCGACACCGCGCTGGATATCGAATTCGACGGCCAGCAGCGCCTGCTGCGCCTGTACAGCGGCGAAATCATGGTGCAAACCGCCGCCGACGCCGCAGGCCGGCCCTTCCTGGTGCAAACCCCGGAAGGCCGCATCCGCGCCCTGGGCACCCGTTTCAGCGTGCACAGCGAGGGCGGCCTGAGCCGGGTCAGCGTACTGGAGCACGCCGTGGAGGTCCGCCCCGCCGATCAGCCCGGGCAAGTGCTGCGCCTGGACAGCGGGCAAAGCGTGAGCTTCGACGCGCATCAGCTCGGAGCGGTCGGTAGCGCGGCCCCCGGCACCGGTGCCTGGACCGACGGCATGCTGACCGTGATCGAGTGGCGCCTGGCCGACTTCATCAGCGAGCTGCGCCGCTACCGTCCCGGCCTGCTGCGCTGCGATGAGCGCATTGCCGACCTGCGCCTGTCCGGCGCCTTTCGCATCGACGATACCGACACCGTCCTGCAGAACCTGGGCACCTCGCTGCCGGTCAAGGTGCGCTACCTCACGCGGTACTGGGTGAGCGTCGAGCCGGTCTGAAAAAACATCGAAAACCGGGTTGCCGATTTTCATTCTCATTCGGCTACGCAGTTAAAGCGGAAAAAAAAGCCGCGACCCTGCCCAGCCAATCGAAGGAAAACCTGCATGTCCGCCCCTTGCCCGCGAGCGCCTCGCCCTCTGCTACGCGCCGTCCACCTGGCCCTGTTCAGCCTGCCGCTGGCACCGTTGCCGTTGCTGGCGGTGCTGCCGTCAAACGCCCTGGCACAAAGCGCAAGCACCCACTTCCAGATCGCCGCAGGCCCGCTGGGCACCGCGCTGAGCCTGTTCGCCACCCGCGCCAGCATCACCCTGTCGTTCGATGCGCGGCAAACCCAGGGCCTGCAATCGGCGGGCCTGCAGGGCAGCTACAGCATCGATGAAGGCCTGGCGCGACTGCTGGCGGGCAGCGGCCTGCAGGCCCAGCGCCAGTCCAATGGCGGCTACGTGCTGGTGCCAGCCGGCAACGGCGGCGCCGTCGAGCTGGGGGCCACCAGCATCGAAAGCAATACCCTTGGCGAGACCACCGAAAACACCGGCGCCTACACCACCGCCGCCACCCGCACCGCCACCAAGCTGCCGCTGTCGATCCGCGAAACCCCGCAATCGGTCACCGTGGTCACCCGCCAGCAGATGGATGACCAGGGCGCGCAGAGCATCACCGACGTGCTGCGCAACACCCCCGGCGTCTCCGCCCAGGCCTACGACAGCGACCGTACCGAATTCTCCAGCCGTGGCCTGGCCATCACCAACTTCCAGTACGACGGCGTCAACACCATCTACGACGGCGTGTACGATGAAGGCACCGCGCATGTCGACATGGCGATCTACGACCACGTCGAAGTGCTCAAGGGGGCCACCGGCCTGATGACCGGCTCCGGCGACCCTTCGGCCACCGTCAACCTGATCCGCAAGAAACCCACCGCGCAGTTCCAGGCCTCGCTGTCGGGCAGCGCCGGCAGCTGGGACGACTACCGCGGCGAAGGCGATGTTTCCGGCCCGTTGAACGACAGCGGCAGCGTGCGCGGGCGCTTCGTCGGCGCGCAGCAGGACAGGAAGGGCTACCAGGACCACTACCAGCAGAAGAAAGAGGTGTACTACGGCATCCTCGAAGTCGACGTCACCCCCGACACCCTGCTGAGCGTGGGTATCGACCAGCAGACCACCACCCCGCGCGGCACCTCCTGGACCGGCAACCCGGTGTACTTCGCCGATGGCGGACGCACCGACTTTTCGCGCCGGTTCAACCCGGGGGCCGACTGGAGCCGTCGCGACTTCCAGAACCGCACCTACTTCGCCTCGCTGGAGCAGGCGCTGGCCAACGACTGGAGCCTGAAGCTCAGCGTCAACCAACTGCAGAGCGACCACGACACGCGCCTGGCCTCGGCCAGCGGCGGCAATCCCGACCGTGCCACGGGCGAAGGCATGTTCATGTTCTGGGGCCGCTGGGAAGGTCACCGGGTGCAGAACACGGCCGACATCAACCTGTCCGGCCCCTTCACCCTGCTGGGCCGCCAGCACGACCTGGTGATGGGTTTCAACGCGGCCAACTCGCGCCAGACCGGTGCCACCTGGGACACCAGCCTGGGCGGCACACCGGGCAACATCTACGAATGGAACGGCAAGATCGGCGTGCCGGACTTCCCGAAAAACGGCAAGTACGAGCAGACCAAGCGCCAGAACGGCGCGTACATCGCTACCCGCCTGCGCCCCACCGACGACCTGTCGCTGATCCTCGGCACCCGCGTCAGCACCTTCAAGTACAACGACAACTACGATTACGACGGCCTCAACCCGGTGTACTTCAGCGACAACCAGGCCGGCTACAAGCAGCATGGCGTGGTGACCCCGTATGCCGGCGTGGTGTATGACCTCAACGACACCTACTCGGTGTATGCCAGCTACACCTCGATCTACCAGCCACAGACCTACAAGGACGCAAACCGCACCCCCCTGGATCCGGTGGAGGGCGACAGCTACGAGACAGGGCTGAAGGCGGCCTACTTCGAGGGGCGGCTCAATGCCAGCCTGGCGCTGTTCCGCATCGAGCAGGACAACGTGGCGGTGCAGACCGGCACCACCAACACCAACGAGGGGATCTACAAGGCCACCCGCGGCGCAACCACCGAGGGCGTGGAGCTGGAGATTGCCGGCGAACTGCAGGAGGGCTGGAACCTGTCGGCCGGCTATACCTATGCGCGCTCTCGCGACAAGGACCACCAGCGCATCTTCGGCTCGCCGATGAGCACCACCAAGCCTGAGCAACTGCTGCGGCTGTTCACCACCTACCGCCTGCCGGGAGCGCTGGACAAGGTCACGGTGGGTGGCGGGGTGAACTGGCAGAGCGCGTTCTACGGCCAGATCTACAGCCCTACGGTGAAGGATTACACCTTCATCAAGCAGGGTGGCTACACCCTGGTCGACCTGATGGGCCGCTACCAGTACAACGACCACCTGAGCTTCACGCTCAACGCCAACAACGTGTTCGACAAACGCTACCTGGCCGGGCTGGGCAACTTCGACACCACCTACTATGGCGAAGCGCGCAACCTGATGCTGACTACGCGCTGGGCGTTCTGATCGAAGGCCTGGGTCGATGATCCGGGCCTCTTCGCCGGCAAGGCCGGCGAAGAGGCCCGCACGGACCTACTCCAGCATCCCGTGCAACACCCCACAATCAGCCGCATGCCAATCCACCAGCTGCGGCCACGGGTTCTGCGGCACGTTCACCAGCACCGTGCGCGCACCTGCCGCACGCCCGCAGTCCAGATCGAAGCGATAGTCACCGACCATCACCATCTGCGCCGGTGCCACGTCCCACGCCTGGGCCAGTTGCAGCAGCCCGCCCGGGTGCGGCTTGGGCGGAGCCTCGTCGCGGCCGATGATGTCCTGCACCGGGAAGCAGTCGGCCAGGCCGATCGCCTCCAGCGTCACATGCGCCAGCTCGCGCGCATTGCGCGTCAGGATCCCCAGCCGGCAGCCCCGCGCCGCCAGCTCGCGCACCAGCGCCACCGCCCCCGGCGCCGCCTGCGAGGCCACTGCCAGTTCGCGCTCGTGCTCCAGCAGCCAGGCATGCTTGGCCGCCGCCTCTGCCGCAGGCAGGGCCGCCAGATGGGTAAGAATGTCGTCCTGCGCCGGGATGTCCAGCGCCACGCGAATGGCCGCAAAGTCATGCACGGCAACGGTCAGGGTGCCGTCCATGTCGAACACCCAGTGGCGAATCGAGCGCAGGCTCATGCCCAGTCCTTGCGATGGCGAATCAGGCCTTCCTGGCACGACGAGGCCACCAGCTGCCCGGCGCGATTGAAGATGCTGCCACGGGCAAAGCCGCGCGCATTGCCCGCCCACGGGCTGTCCATGGCGTACAGCAGCCAGTCATCGGCGCGCAGGTTGCCGTGAAACCACAGCGCATGGTCGAGGCTGGCCAGCTGCATGTCGCGGTGCCACACCGACTTGCCATGGGGCATCAGCGAAGTGGTCAGCAGGCCGAAGTCCGAGGCGTATGCCAGCATGTACTTGTGCAGCGCCTGGGAGTCGGGCAGATTGCCGTCGGCACGAAACCACGCGTACTTCACCGGGTCGCCGGGCTTGGGGTTGAAGGGGTCCTTCTCGGTCACCGGGCGCACTTCGATGGGCTTGGCGCACAGCAGCTTGTCGCGAATATGCTCGGGCAACTGATCGGCCATGCGCTCGGCCAGTTCCACTTCCGACGGCAGGTTCTCGGGGCCGACCACCTGGGGCATCTGGCCCTGGTGCTCGAAGCCTTCCTCGTCGTACTGGAACGAGGCGCTGCAGGTGAAGATCGGCTGGCCCTTCTGGATCGCCGTCACCCGGCGGGTGCTGAAGCTGCCGCCGTCACGCACGCGGTCCACCGAATACACCACCGGCATCGACGCATCGCCCGGACGCAGAAAATAGCCGTGCAACGAATGCACGTGGCGCGCCTCTTCGACCGTCTGGCTGGCCGCCGACAGCGACTGGCCGAGTACCTGGCCCCCGTACAGCTGACGAAAGCCCAGGTCCTGGCTGCGTCCGCGGAACAGGTTTTCCTCGATCGCCTCCAGACTCAACAGGTCGACCAGATCGTCCAACACGTGGCTCATTCGAGATTCTCCAAAGCAAGGCCCAGGGCGCAAATAATACAGGGTTTGTCATTGGCGGCCTGTATGTTCTGCGATTCAGCCATGCAAGGTGGCCTGCCACTGGGCGCGGTTGATCCGGTACAGCACATGGGGGCGCAAGGGGTGGCCGGGCTCGAGGCGCGGGTGCTCGAAGTCGCCCAGCGGATCGGGCTGCATGCCGATGGCCTGCATCACCTTCTGCGACGGCAGATTGCCCTGGGTAGTGAACGACACCACTTCGTCCAGGCCCAGCTGGGCGAACGCACAGCGCAGGCAGGTCCAGGCCGCCTCGCTGGCGAAGCCCTGGCCCCAGTGGCGCCGCGCCAGGCGCCAGCCGATCTCCACCGCCGGGGTGAACGGCGCATCGAAGCTCACATTGAGCAAGCCGGTCATGCCGATGAACGCCCCGCTGTCCTGGCGCTCCAGGGCCCACAGGCCGAACCCGTACTCGGCAAAATGGCCGCGGATGCGGCCAATCAGTGCGGCGCTTTCGACCCGGCTCAGCGGCGCCGGGAAGTACTGCATCACCAGTGGGTCGGCACACAGGGCGGCGAACTCGGCGAGGTCGTCGTCCTGCCACTGGCGCAGCCGCAGCCGCGCGCTCTCCAGTTCAAGTATCGGGGTCATTGCCTGCTCCGTGATCACTGCCTTGCAGTGTACAGCGTAGGCAGGCCCATGTAGTTGACGCCAGCCCCGACTGCCCTGCGTGCATCGATGTCGAAGGAGGTCCACAGGCTTAAGCTGTTGGGCGCGATGAACGTGGGCTGGTTGCCGTCGTTGACGCCGTTGCCACCGGCCTTCACCACTTCGGCATCCAGGTAGGTGTAGCCGGCCCACACTGCCCAGGCATCGGTGATGCGCCCGGTGGCGCCCAGCTCCAGGCCGGTGACACGCCGATCGCCGTCCAGTGCCACCAGGCCCGAGATTGGGCTTGTTACTTCATGGAATTGAAACTGCAACGTGCTGTTGCCCCTTGCCCCACAAGGCTTTCACATCGCCTTCACCGATTCACCACAGGCCGTTGCTTACCGTGCAGACATTCTCGCGGTAGCCGGAGCGGCCCCATGTTGCACGATGCAGTACTCGACCAGACCTTGATCCCAGCCCGTCCGGGGCGACGACGACGCCTGCCTTCGGCGACGTTCCTGCTGGGCCTGTGCACCTTGCTTGCACTGGCCGTTTCAAGCCTGTGGCTGGTCAGAGGGTTGGCGATCGTGGACCTGGGTAGCGAAAGACAGATGCGCAACAGCGGTGTGTATGCCGACTGGGCCAAAGGTGAAGTCATCGTGCTGGTGCGGCATGCCGAGCGTTGCGACCGCTCGCGCAACCCGTGCCTGGATGATCCACAAGGTATCACCCAGGCGGGCAGCCAGGCTGCGGCGCAGGTGGGCGAAGGGCTGCAGCGCCTGGGCCTGGAGCATGCCGACATACTGGCCAGCCCCCTGACCCGCACCCAGCAAACCGCACACTTCATGTTCGGCAAGCTGGCGGCCAGTGAGGACTGGCTGCAGCAATGCAACAAGGGGTTCGCCGACAACGCCCTGGCGCGCAAGGCCGCCGAGCGCAACCTGGTGCTGGTGACCCACAGCGGCTGCATCGACCAGCTCGAACGCCAGTTGAACGTGCCCGGTGGCGAACGCTCCAGCGCCTACGCCGAAGCCGTATTCGTCTCGGTGGGCGCCAGCGGCAAACCGAGAATCCTCGGCCGCATGAACGCCCCCGAATGGCGCAAGCTGCTGGCCAGGGCGGAGCAATGAGCATGTCGCCACGCCAGTCGTTCTACCTCACCCACCTGGGCCTGCCCCTGCTGCTGGCACTGGTCGTGTTCATGGCCTTCGACCTCACCGGCCTCGACCGCTGGTTCAGCCAGTTGTTCATCGACCCGGCCAGCGGCCACTTCACCCTGCTGCACGACGCCTGGTTCGAGAAAGTGACCCACAAGTGGCCCCGCATCCTGCCCAACTGGACAGGCGAAGCCGCACTGATCGGCGCCCTGCTGTCCTTCGTGTGGCCGCTTTTCGCCCGCCATCCGCAGGCCGCCGCCACCCGGCTGCTGCAACGCAGCCGCATTGCCGGCGTGCTGCGCTTCACCACTCGGCACCGACGCGACCTGCTGTTCGTGGTGGTGGCATTCGCACTGTGCACCGCCATCATTCACTACCTCAAGAGCCACACCGGGGTGTACTGCCCGGTAGAGACCACATTCTACGGCGGTACCCATCCGCGCCTGGAGTGGTACCAACAGTTCGACCTGCTGCACAAGGCCGGTGACGGGCGCTGCTGGCCCGGCGGGCATGCCTCCAGCGGCTTCACCCTGATGGCGCTGTACTTCGTGGCCCGCCGCTGGCGCTGGGCGCACGCACGCAAGCTGCTGGGGTTCATCGTGCTGCTGGGCATGGTGTACGGCACCACCCGCGTGATGCAGGGCTGGCACTACATGTCGCACACCTTCTGGGCGGGGATCTTCGTCTGGCTGACCTGTCTGCCGACCGCGCTGTGCTTCTATGGCCGCACCGCGCTGCAGGCACCGCTGGAGTTACCGGCAACACCTCTGCGCGCTAACGCCATGCCAGCATCACTACGCCCAGAGTGATCAGGCTGATGCCGCCCCACTGGCGCAGGTCGAGCCGCTCGCCCAGCAGGGTAACGCCGAGCACCGCCACCAGCACCACGCTGAGTTTGTCCACAGGCGCTACCTGCGAGGCTTGCCCCAGCTGCAGGGCGCGGAAGTAGCAGATCCACGAGGCGCCGGTGGCCAGCCCCGACAGCAGCAGGAACAGGTAGCTGCGCGGCGAGATCGACCCCAGTGACTGGTACTGGCCGGTGGCGAACAGAATCAGCGCCAGGCTCACCAGCACCACCACCGTGCGCAGCAGGGTGGCGAAGTCCGAATTGATGCCGGTCACGCCAACCTTGGCAAATATGGCGGTCAAGGCGGCGAATATCGCCGACAGAATCGCCCAGAACGTCCAGGAAGCCAGCATGGGTGCACCCCTGTCGAGAACCTGCGCGCAGTGTAGATCGCTGGCGCTGGCTGTACAGCAACTGGCAAGATCGAGGCCTGCCCCGGTTAGAAGCTGCCATGCCCCTGCCCCTGATCTACCACGACGACTACAGCCCGGAGTTTCCTGCCGGGCACCGCTTCCCGATGGACAAGTTCCGCCTGTTGCGCGACCACCTGGTCGACAGCGGCCTGACCACCGATGCGGCCTTGCTGCGCCCCGAGCTCTGCCCCAGCGACATCCTCGCCCTGGCCCACGAGCGGGGCTACATCGAGCGCTACATGAATGGCGACCTGAGCCGCGAAGACCAGCGTCGCCTGGGCCTGCCCTGGAGCGAAGCACTGGCACGGCGCACCGTGCGCGCGGTCGGCGGCTCGCTGCTGGCCGCCGAACAGGCCCTGCAGCATGGCATCGCCTGCCACCTGGCCGGCGGCACGCACCACGCCCACTACGATCACCCGGCCGGCTTCTGACTTTATGCTGACCAGCTCTGTAAACAAAGTCAGCATCCTTTTGAAAACAGCTATTTTTTTGCACCTGCCGAGAGCAGAAACGTCATAAACCAAGCATTTCGGGGATAAAGTTTACAATTCCTAAGCGGATTCCAATACCGTGCCAAGCGGTTTTGGGGCATCTACGACACGCATGTTTAAAGCTTCGGTCCTCTCGAAAAGGAATGCAGATGCACATCCGCCACGCCCAGTTCAGTGATGTTCAGGCCATTGCCGAGATATACAACCAGGGGATCGAAGACCGCACCTCTACGTTCGAGACCCAGCCGCGCACCGCCATGGATGTACAGCCCTGGGTTGCCGATATGTCCCGCTATCCGGTACTGGTCGTCGAGTTCGACGGCGCGGTAGTGGCGTGGGCGAACCTGAGCAGCTACCGCGCGCGTTCGTGCTACGCCGGCATCGCCGACTTCTCGATCTACCTGCACCGCGACGTCCGCGGACGTGGCATCGGCAAGACGCTGCTCAAGGCATTGCTCGGTGAGGCAGAAGCACGTGGTTTCTGGAAAGTGCTCTCCCGCATTTTCACCTTCAACGAGGCGAGCTGGGAAATTGCGCCGTACTTGACCAGTGAGTCTCACCAAAGCTGACCTAGTGTTTGCATTCGACTTGACCACTCAATTGCATTCGACTTGACCAGTCGTTTGCGTTCAGCGCCGCCAGGTGCACCTGAGCTGTATCCATCCGGCGAAGTCATCTACCCAGCCCTGCAAAGCCAAGACATGGTGTGCACTTAAATTTTAGTGGACACCATTTCTAGCCTTTTGAGCGGGTATTTCATGCAGCCACAACGCCGTTCCTACTCCAAATCCTTCAAGGCCCAGGTCATTCAAGAGTGCGCCCAGCCCGGGGCCTCGATTGCCAATGTCGCGCTGAGCCACAGCCTTAACGCCAATCTCGTCCATAAATGGATTCGAGTGCAAACACAGAAAGCCATGGCGCTGCAACCTGCGTTCATTCCGTTGTCCTTGCAGCCAGACGGAGAAAATTCGCAGGCTGCGTTATCGACTATCTGTCTCGAAATCTCACATCCGCGCGGCACCGTCAAAGTGAACTGGCCGACCGAAAGCGCTGCCGCCTGCGCCACCCTTCTGCGAGACCTGTTGCGATGATCCGCATCGATGCCATCTGGCTCGCCACCGAGCCCATGGACATGCGTGCCGGTACCGACACTGCTCTGGCGCGGGTGGTCGCGGTGTTCGGTGCGGCTCAACCGCACTGTGCTTATCTGTTTGCCAACCGCCGCGCCAATCGAATGAAAGTGCTGGTGCACGATGGGTTGGGTATCTGGCTGGCGGCGCGCCGTCTGCATCAGGGCAAGTTTTTCTGGCCGGGTTCTCGACACGGCTCTCAGATGGAATTAGGTGCCGAACAACTGCATGCCCTGGTGCTGGGTTTGCCTTGGCAAAGAGTTGGCCCAGGCAGCGTAATTTCCATCATATAACGCCTGCCACGACCAGCCAGGCCTTGCAATTGTCCGGTGAGCCTATCGTCGCTTTTAGGCTGTTCTGGCAAAATCGGCGGCATGACTTCGCTTCCTAATCTCGACCGCTTAAACCCTGAACAGCTGCGTGCTCTGGCGGCGCAGTTGATGCAGCGTGTCGAGAATCTCGATCAGAAAGTCGAGACGATGGGTAAGCAAATCCACCATCACAAAACGGTCAACGAAAAACTGGCCCACGAGATAGCGCAGCTCAAGCGCTTCAAGTTTGCCAAGCGCAGCGAGCAACTAAGCCCGGGTCAGGCCAGCCTGCTTGATGACCTGATCGACACCGACATCGCGGCCATCGAAGCCGAGCTTGAAGCGCTGCAACCCGCGCCTGTTTCGACCGAGGCTCGGCAAAAACCTAAACGTACCGCCTTGCCGCCGCAGTTTCCGCGCACCCTGATCCACCACGAACCCGATAACAGCCACTGCCAGTGCGGCTGCGTCCTCAAGCGCATCGGCGAGGATGTCAGCGAGAAGCTCGACTACACGCCGGGCGTGTTCACCGTGGAGCGTCACATCCGTGGCAAGTGGGTCTGCGATCAGTGCGAAACCCTGATCCAGGCACCGGTTCCGGCGCAAGTCATCGACAAGGGCATCCCGACCGCCGGCCTGCTAGCCCACGTGATGATCGCAAAGTTCGCCGACCATTTACCGCTCTATCGTCAGGAGTCGATTTTTGGTCGGGCCGGTCTGGCCATTGCCCGTTCGACCTTGGCGCAATGGGTCGGCAGCTGTGGCGTGCAGTTGCAGCCGCTGGTCGATGCCCTGCACGATGCTGTTCTTGAACATGGCGTAATCCATGCCGATGAAACGCCGGTGCAGATGCTTACGCCGGGCGCAAAAAAAAACCATCGCGCGTATGTCTGGGCCTACGCCACCAGCCAGTTCTCGGACTTGGCAGCGGTCGTTTACGACTTCAGTCCGAGCCGCGCCGGAGAGAATGCACGCAACTTCCTGCAAGGCTGGAAAGGCAAGCTGGTCTGTGATGATTTTGGCGGCTACAAGACTAGCTTTGAACTGGGCGCCACCGAGATTGGCTGCATGGCCCATGCACGGCGCAAGTTCTTCGAGCTGCACGCCACGAACAAGAGCCAGCTCGCCGAACAGGCCTTGCGCTACATCCAGTTGCTTTACGAAATCGAGAGTGAAGTCCGCCACGTGGAACCGGACTTACGCCGCCGAATACGCCAAGAAAAAGCCGTGCCGGTGATGGATGCCTTGCATGCCTGGATGATCACCCAGCGCCAACTTGTACACGATGGCTCGGCTATCGCCAAAGCTTGGATTACAGCCTGAAACGCGGGACAGCGATGTCGCGATACCTCGATGACGGGGCCGTACCCATAGACAACAACTGGGCAGAGAACCAGATCCGACCTTGGGCTCTTGGACGCAAGAACTGGCTCTTTGCAGGGTCGCTACGCAGTGGAAAACGGGCGGCAGCGATCATGAGCTTGATCCAATCCGCGCGGCTCAACAGGCATGATCCGTACGTGTATCTTAAAGATGTCCTCACGCGCCTGCCGACGCAGCGCGCGAGTGAAATCGATCAGCTGCTGCCGCATAGTTGGCAGCCAATCTAATCACGCAAAGCGTGATAACAGCACATAGCTAGGAGCATGTTGTCCATAGCCATCAGCTAATTAAGACGCGTCGACTTTCCAGAATGGAAAAAAAGTACATGCCAGCCAGCATGGCTAAAAAGAATATGAGGGCTTGCCAATGCCAGGTAAGTAAAAGAGCGACTGCTGGCCCAGGGCAGATTCCCGCAATTCCCCACCCTGTACCGAACAACAGGCTGCCACCAATCAAGCGTGCGTCCAACTCGTTTTTCAGTGGTAGCTGCATGCGGGCTCCCAGTAAAGTTCGTCTTTTCTTACGCGCCCAATTCAGAGGGATGACCGCTACTGAGATCGCCCCTAGTATTACCAGTGCGAGTGACGGATCCCAGGCCCCAGCCACATCAAGAAAGGCCAATACTTTAGCGGGGTTCGCCATGCCTGCCAGTAGCAGACCCAATCCAAATATCAAGCCTGCAAAAAATGCAGTTAATTTGATCATCTTTAAACTCCCAGCACATGGCGACTGACGTATACCGTCGCAAATCCAGTAGTCATAAAGCACGCCGTTGCTACGATGGAGCGAGGTGATAGTCGGGAGACCCCACATACTCCGTGGCCGCTCGTACAGCCCGAACCGTAACGCGTTCCCACGCCAACGAGCAGACCCGCTATGACTAGGGCAGGCCACTCTGTATTAATCGCTATCTTTGGCAAGACAGTGAACGCGCCCCACAACAATGGTGAAATCACAAGGCCAAGCAGAAACAATGCTTTCTCGCTCCAGCCTTCACTGGGAAATTGCATCACGCCTCCAAGCAAGCCGCTGATGCCTGCGATACGGCCATTTGCGAGAATGAACAAGCTGACGGCCATTCCTATTAAGGCTCCACCGCACAATGAAGTCCATGGCGTGAAGTTGATCCAATCAATGCTCAATCTGTATCTCCTGCACAAAAGGGGCCGGTAAAGGACGTTGATAAGCAAAGCATAATAACCATTCGTACGGCTCGGGGTATCTGCGGGGAAAATTCCCTGAGGCCAGACAGAACGCGGTGATCAACCAAGATGTGTTTGGCAGACGCTTACGTACTAGCGGCACCTGGCACGGGAGTACAGGCAGGTTGCTCGTTCAAACGATGAGCGGCAAATCAGCACTTTTTTGACGTCAGTCCGCGGTTAGCCCTACCCATGCGATTCCAGTAGACTCTCACTGGGTGCTAGCCGCATAGGGCGGTGAGGCAGGTTAAAAGCAACGCCGGTCGGGCCGCCGCGCGCGAGTAACTGTGCCGATGCATACACCTGAGCTCCCCCGCGCCCAGCAAATGGCTGAGCGTGCCTTTGCCAACCTAGAGCGTTTCCTGCATATCGAAGCCGTCAGTGGCATCGTCCTTTTGGTCGTCGCCATTTCCGCACTGATCTGGGCCAATTCCCCAGCGGCTGACAGCTATGAGGCCCTCTGGCATACCCCGTTGTCATTCGGTATCGGAACGTACGTCGTATCGCAATCCCTGCACTTCTGGATCAACGACGGCCTGATGACCATATTCTTCCTGGTTGTCGGGATGGAGATTCGTCGCGAGATCCATGAAGGGGCGTTATCCAGCCTACGTCAGGCGACTTTACCAATGGCTGCAGCGCTTGGTGGCGTTGCCGTGCCTGCGCTGCTTTACCTCGCGTTCAATCACCAGGCACCACAACAAAACGGTTGGGCGGTACCCACCGCCACAGACATCGCGTTCGCCGTCGGCATACTGGCTCTGCTTGGCAAGTCGATTCCCTCGAACATCCGAGTATTCCTTCTGGCCCTTGCGATCATCGACGACATCATTGCCGTTCTGATCATCGCCTTCTTCTACTCGGGCGGCCTTGAATACTCAGGTTTTGCTGTCGCAGCGGTAGGCCTCGTGATGGTTATCGCTTTGCAGAAGATCGGGATTGGTTCCGCCTATGCGTATGTCATCCCGGGAGTCATCACCTGGATCGGGATACTGATGACAGGCGCTCACCCTACGTTGGCTGGTGTGGTTCTCGGGATGATGACGCCAGTCGTCGCGATACCCATGCGCGAGCGCCCGCTGGATGCCATTGCACGGTTCTCAGGTGAATTAATAGGTCGTGCCAAGGCCACGGAGCAAGATGCAAGTGATTTAATGGACCCGCTCAAACGACTGCGCCTGGCCCAGCGTGAGCTCCTGCCTCCGGTGGTTCGGGTGCAAAGTGCGCTACACCCCTGGGTGGCGTACGCCATCATGCCGTTGTTCGCCTTGGCCAATGCGGGAGTAAATTTGGGTGGGATCGACCTGTCGAGCGAGGCGCCTCATTGGGTGATGCTAGGCATCGGTATTGCATTGGTGGCAGGCAAGCCGCTAGGCGTTCTGAGCGTAAGCTGGCTGATGGTCCGCCTAGGCTGGTGCACACTGCCGGCGGGCGTTAACTGGAGTGGCATTACCCTGATCGGCTTGTTGGCCGGCATCGGCTTCACCATGTCGATCTTCATTGCCACGTTGGCGTTCGCCGACGCCAGCTTGCTTGGCGCGGCCAAGGTCGGAGTACTGTCCGGATCGGTGATCTCTGCTGTCATCGGCATTGCTTGGGGAATGCGGAAAGTGCGCCGGACACACCCTGGCGCCTCAGCGAAAGCAGCCTAACTTCAAGCCTCGTATACCAACCTGTCAGACATTGAAGCTCTGGCAGGTTGCCCTGGTGCGCCGAGAGTGCGGTCGCTTATCAGGCCGGCTCCGGTTGATCCGCTCGGACAAATGGCACTGGAGTGGATGTGATCGGCGTGAACCGGGCGACAACCACACTGGTGGATCGTTCTGGTATGCACGATAAACCCGATGGTGTTGATACCTTGATGGGCCACTGACAACAGGCATAAGGCCATCTTAACCAGGAAATTAAGGTGGCCAGCTAGGCGTGAGGTTGTACCCTCAGCAAGGGGTAGGAGAAGGCTTCAGGTGAAAGATCATCGCCTTAAAGCCCCTCCTGGCCGCGCGTTCCGGTATTCATTTAGGTCGATGCAGCTTAGATCAACATGACAAAGAGCCATGGACGGGGTTACTGATTGGAGTGCGCGCTGGTTGAAGATTTCGATACGCTTGCTATAAGATCTTTACAGGAGATGGCATTCCTCCTTTAAACCGCCTCGTGCTGATGATGCCTACGTGAACCCTGGACAGGGTGCGTAGGTGTGCCCCCTGTCCGCCAATTCAGGACAGAACCGTGACACAGAATTTTATCTCAGCCTTCTCTCGCAATCGCCTGTTATCAGCACCTCCTCGGCTCTATCAGCCAAGAGGAGATACTCAGCCATGCTGAAATCACTGATTGTTATTGCTATCGGCGCATCACTTGGCGCTTGGTTGCGCTGGCTCCTTGGGATGAAGCTCAACGCGTTGTTCCCGACAATTCCCCCAGGTACGGTGGTAGCGAACATGGTCGGGGGATACATCATTGGTCTGGCGATCGCGTTCTTGGCCGCGTCTCCCTCCCTAAGCCCTGAGTGGCGGCTGCTGATAATCACGGGTTTCTGTGGGGGACTTACCACCTTTTCCACCTTTTCAGCCGAAACAGTTGCTCTCATCCAAGAAGGGCGATTGCTGTGGGCACTCGGTTCGATCTCGTTGCACGTAGTGGGCTCGTTGGCGATGACGGCTGCCGGGCTTCTGTCCTTTCAAATGATTGGCTCGCGTTGAGGAGATTACAATGAAAGGCTTCCTCGTGATTTTCTTTACCCAACAAAACCGTCGCTACCAAGGAAAGATGCTCGGTGACTGGATCGTTGATTTAGCCAAGGAAATGGGGCTGCGTGGCGCAACACTCTCTACAGGCATTGAGGGTTTTGGGCATACCGGTCGACTGCACTCCTCACATTTTTTTGAATTGGCGGATCAGCCGACAGAGATCCGCATGGCCATCACCGAGGACGAATCCGAAAGGTTGTTCAAGCGATTGGAGCTTGAGGAGATCTCCGTGTTTTACATCAAGACCCCAATCGAAATGGGCACCGTTGGCAAAAAGGCCACCTAGTGTCCTGTCTCGGAAATAAGCTGTTCACTTTTGGCGGCGTCCTGGGCGCCCGGCCGGCGTTGCCACTCCTCGCCATAGCCCTGCTATGACTCGTCACGGCGCCTTGGCCGAACACCCAAGTCACTCGCCAAAAGAGAACGTATGTCTGAGACAGGCCACCTAGCCTCTTCCTTCATTCGAACACTGGAGTTATGTAAATGAGCTATGCGGATATCCCTGCTGGAAATGCAATTCCCGATGACTTTTTTACCGTTATCGAGATACCTGCAAATCACTCTCCGATCAAGTACGAGGCGGACAAACAAAGCGGGCAGATCTTCGTTGATCGCTTCCTCAGTACGCCGATGTTCTATCCGGCCAACTACGGATTTATACCGAACACGCTAAGCGATGACGGCGATCCCATTGACGTATTGGTGATCTGTCCTTATCCGGTCTCTCCTGGTGTTGTCATTCGCAGTCGTCCGGTTGGCGTGATGTACATGACAGACGAAGCAGGCGCCGATGCCAAAGTAATCGCTGTTCCTCATGACAAACTCAGCTCGATGTACAGCGCTGTCAAGGAAAGCGAAGATCTTCCCCCACTTCTGCTTGCGCAAATCCAGCACTTCTTCGAAAACTACAAGGCGTTGGAGCCGGGTAAGTGGGTGAAGATGGAGCGCTGGGGTAACGCAGATGAGGCTAGGGAAGAAATACGTAAGTCAGTAGCGGCTTACACCACAAAAAAAGCTGATGCTTGAGAGGGAAATCTGGGCTCAACGGATTAAGCGCTTCGGGTCGCACCGGCTGAATCATTGTCAGACGTACCAAGGGGCGCAAATTTTTCCATGACTTCTGCATGAATGACTTGAAATAGCGGCGCCTCGAAGCGTGCGCCTCACATAGCCAGACTAGAAAATGGCGTCCATTTGAATTTGATCGGACGCCAGCGCATCACCTGATTTAGTCAGAAAGATGTGCTGCCCGAACGGATACGGAAAAAGCCGCCCGAAGGCGGCCAAGGGGACTACATGGATGAATCCTGAGTGTAGTCCTGATCCATCACTTTTTCAGGGTTTCGAGGTACTCCTTCAGAGTCTTGTCGTCCGCCGCTTTGACGGTCATGCCTTCAGGGCCGGCACCGACATCAGTGAACTGCTTGGCCGGCTCACCGCGAACAAGACCATCGCCGACACCGACTGGTCGGGCTGCGACCTGGTCATCGAGGCCAGCGGTAAGATGAAGTCGGTAGCTGTGCTCCAAGCCTACCTGGATCAGGGCGTCAAACGTGTGGTGGTCTGCGCTCCAGTGAAGGAGAAAGGTGCACTGAACGTGGTGATGGGCGTCAACCAGCACTTGTTCGACCCGGCGCAGCACCGGATCGTCAACGCCGCCTCCTGCACCACTAACTGCCTGGCCCCGGTGGTCAAAGTGATTCACGAAAGCCTGGGCATCCGCCACGGTTCGATCACCACCATCCACGACCTCACCAATACCGAGAGCATCCTCGATACGCCGCACAAGGATCTGAGCCGCGCGCGCCTCGGGCATGAGCTTGATCCCAACCACCACGGGTTCGGCCACCGCGATAGCCGAGATCTTCCCCGAGCTGCGCGGCAAGTTGAATGGTCACGCCGTGCGCGTACCGCTGGCCAACGCCTCACTGACCGACTGCGTGTTCGAAGTGGAACGTGAGATCACGACTGCCCAGGAAGACGGCGTTTCCCTGGATGTGGGCTTCTACTACATGTCCAACGCCCTGGGGCGCTTGGTCGGCACCCTGCTGTCAGGTTGGGTGTTTCAGGCCTATGGGTTGGAGACTTGCTTGTGGGTTTCCAGCATGTTCGTATTGACCGCCGCGCTCATCTCGATCGGACTGCCCAGACACCACGAAATGAAACAGCAGAGCCACTGATTACTTAATCAAGGCGGATGCATTCGTTGGCATAGCTCTAGCAGACTATCTATGCGCCATGCCCGCGACGAAGAATTACTATGTTGGATCAGCCTCTTATGAATCAAACAAACATCACTGATACTCCCCAAGATTCACGCTGGACTGTTTTCCTCATTTTTTTGCGTTTGGGTCTGACCTCTTTCGGAGGCCCAATCGCTCATCTGGGGTACTTTCGGGATGAGTTCGTGGTGCGTCGGCAATGGCTAAGCGAGCGCAGTTACGCAGATTTGGTTGCCCTTTGTCAGTTTCTACCAGGTCCTGCTAGTAGCCAGGTTGGCATGGCACTGGGGCTGACACGCGCTGGCTATGGCGGCGCACTGGCTGCATGGTTAGGTTTCACATTACCTTCGGCGATTGCCCTCATCCTCTTCTCACTTGGCATTGCCAACTATGGCGATGCTCTGCCGGCTGGCGTGCTGCACGGTTTGAAGGTAGTAGCTGTGGCAGTAGTCGCCCAAGCGGTGTGGGGTATGGGACGCAATCTGTGTCCTGATGTGCCACGTATTTCTATCATGGCAGCATCGACATGCTCGGTATTGCTGCTCCCATCCGCCTTGGCGCAAATAGGGGTCATTGCGCTTGCCGCAGTCATTGGCGTGCTGCTATTCAAGCCGCAACCGTGCGGAGCCCATAAGCCGCTGCCCATTGGCATCCGACGCCGCGCGGGCCTGTGCTGGCTGACTTTGTTCTTTGCCCTGTTGCTCGGCCTACCTCTTCTGGCTACGTGGTTACCAAGTCAGATGCTGTCGAGTATGGATGCCTTCTACCGTGCCGGATCGCTGGTTTTCGGGGGCGGGCATGTCGTGCTGCCACTCTTGCAATCCGAAGTCGTGACTTCAGGCTGGGTCGATAACGATGTGTTCTTGGCAGGCTATGGCGCCGCGCAGGCAGTTCCTGGACCGCTATTCACCTTCGCGGCATTTCTTGGCGCCTCGATGAACCAGGAGCCCAATGGCTGGGTAGGAGGTCTGGTTTGCCTGCTGGCGATCTTCGCACCTTCATTTTTACTCGTGGTGGGCGCTTTACCGTTCTGGGAGCATCTGCGCCGTGACATACGCACGCAGGCAGCACTGCTTGGCATCAACGCAGCTGTAGTCGGTCTATTGCTCGCCGCCCTCTATCAGCCAGTTTGGACGAGTGCGATACACGCTCCGCAGGACTTCGGCTTGGCGCTCATGGCGCTGGTTGCCTTGGTGTTCTGGAAGCTGCCACCTTGGCTGGTCGTACTCGGCAGCGGCATTTCGGGTGGTTTGTTGAGTATCGCCTTATGAATTCACAACCTGCTTGCCTCTCTAGGCAGTTAGCACCCCGCTTACATACTCCAGCGGCCTTTTGCCCGTAGCAACCATATCCCATATCGGTTCTGGATGATCTGCCAGCATACATGGGGTAGTCGGGAAGAAGTGGCACGTTGGACACCTTGCGCTCTCCCCATTCAGTGAACGGTTGAGGGTGGTGGACTGGCAACGAGAAGCTGGAAATCGTTCACCGCATGGTAAAGCGACTCGGCCAAAATCCAAAGTCGGCGAACCTCATGTGCTGGGGCTCCGCCCTCGTCAGCATCCTTAAAGGCCCGATAAGCTGACAGTGCCTCAAGTAGCCGAAGCTCGCCAGCGAGCACCGCACCCTCGATTGTCCGTTTCATGGCTCGCCCCGGCCAATTGATTAGAAAACTATAGGACATCTCGCGCCGCTGGACGCCTGAATCGCCCTTGGTTCACTAGAAACGCTCCGCCGTGATGATTACGAGGATGAAACTACGCGTAGGCTCTCAATGGGCCACCAAGGCTAATCTCCTGACCGGCTAGCAGGAGTGCGCTGTGCTAGCCGACTCTGCTCAACTGCTTGGTTTACATAATCCCAAAGCCCTCTGCCCGTAGCGCCCACATCCAGTATCGGTTTGGATGATCTGTGCGCCATTCAAAAGGGTTATGAGCACACCTTGCAGAGACGGCATTTTCTTCGAGCCAACGCCATGATGTGATAAGGCAAGCCCTGGCGGCGCTGAACGCAAACGACTGGTCAAGTCGAATGCAAATGGATGGTCAAGTGAGTGCAATTACCCAGCGAGCCTCGCGCTCTGCCAGGCCTGCGACTTCAGGACTGTTGGCGTCTACGAGAAGCATGCTTGTCTTGAAGGTCGGTGGCTGGATTGCGCGATCGTTGAGCGGGTTTTTCCGTCGAACCAGCCCGGCCCAGATGGCGAAGCAACTGGGGCATGAGGTAGCCCGCGTCAGCCCCTACACCCCTGAGGGTTGCTGAGGCAAAGTTCCTTTGCTTGGGCAGCCCGACGAAGTACAGGCCGGGCACCTGATCTGCCACGCCGTTTCGCTGCAGGACACGACCTTGCTGATCGGCGACTGGAAGCTGTGCCAGAAACTCCAGGTTCGGCCGGAAACCGGTGGCGAAGATCAGCGCGTCGACCTCGTGGGTGGTTCCATCTGGCCAGACAACACCGTCGGGCAGCACCTGCTGGAACATCGCTTTGCGCTGAAGTCGGCCGGTACCCAAGGCCTGCCGGTACTTACCGGTGTCCAGCACAGGTGTGCTCTGATCACTCAACCACCGCGTTTGCTCCAACCCGGTGAGTTTCAGCCAGGCATGAAAATCAAGCCCCAGGATCCGCTGGGGGAAGAAGCGGATCTTTTCGCGGGTAGCCAGCACTACCTGCGCAACGCCGGCAAGCTCATAGGCAATTTGAACCGCCGAGTTCGCCGCGCCGACCACGACGACGCGCTGGCCAGCAAACGCCTCAGGCGTTCGATACATCGAGCTGTGCAGACAGGTACCTGAAAAGCTTTCCAGGCCAGGAATGTCAGGCATGTAGGGCCGGCTGAAACCGCCCGAGGCCACTACCACGGCGCGCGCGGTGAAGGATGCTCCATTGTCGCAGCGGACCTTAAATGCCTTGTCCTTCTGCACGACCTTCCGCACTCGGATGCCGCCCTGAAAAGGCAGCTTGTGATCGGCGGCGTAGGTCTCCAGGTACTGCACCACTTCGTCTCGCAGCGGGTAGCCCTTGGGATCGCCGGGAAACACCATCCCCGGTAGCGCGGAGTACTCCGCCGGGGAGAACAGCTGCAGGCTGTCGTAGTAGTTGCGCCAGTTCCCGCCAGGGCGTGCCTGCTCATCCAAGATCACAAAGCCCAGGCCGTGTTGCTGCAAATGCCAGCCCAGCGCCAAACCCGCTTGCCCACCACCGATGACGACCACATCCACTGTCTGACTCAACTTATCCATATGTGCGCACTCATGCATATATAAGGGCAAAAAAAGGGCACGAGTTACGGGCAGCACAGCGAGACCAGACCCTTGGTTCGCTGGAGCAAGCCCTCCAGGCGCTCGACGATCGCCCCACCGTTCACTTCGTAGAACACCTGCCTGCCCAGCTTCGTGGCCTTCACGATCTGGGCGTCATGCAGCACCTGCAGGTGACGGGAGATCACTGAACGCTCCTGCGGCAGCTCTTTGGCGATTTCACCGACATCCGCCCGGCCCAGCAGAAGCACGCGCTTGAATACCGCGACCCTGGAGGGCTCGCAGAGCGCTTTGAAGAAGGCTTCGTCCAGCGACTCTATGGCAGCGTCGATGGCTTGGGTGCGGAGGTTCTGGTTGGTCGTCATGCCGCCAATATATGTGCATGAACGCGCACATGTAAAGCCGATCATCCCCGGAGGGGTTGCGATACATTCGAAAAATCGTATATTCGAAAGTACATATATATGCAGTACCCCGCACACAGAGAGCCGCCATGACAGATCCGCTGACGCCTACCAAGGTTTTCAAATGCCTCGCCGACGAGAACCGCATTCGGATGATGCTGCTGATCGCTCGCGAAGAAGAGCTCTGCGTCTGTGAGCTGACCTGTGCGCTGGAAGAGAGCCAGCCCAAGGTTTCCCGCCACCTGGCGCAACTGCGCACCTGTGACTTGCTGGCAGACCGCCGCCAGGGCCAATGGGTTTACTACCGGCTGCATCCTGAACTGCCCGCCTGGGTACGCGAGATCCTGAAAACGACGCTGGAGGCCAACAGCGAGTGGCTGAACAGCAGTTCCACTCGACTGGACGCCATGGGTGACCGCCCACAGCGTGCCGCCACCTGTTGCTGATTACTGCCGAGCAAAATCCGATGAAAGTATTGTTCCTGTGCACCGCCAATAGCTGCCGCAGCATCCTCTCCGAGGCTGTATTCAACCACCTGGCCCCGGCCGGCATGAAAGCCTACAGCGCTGGCAGCCAGCCAAAGGGCGAGGTGCATCCGCTGTCCATCTCCGCGCTGCAGCGCGCCGGTATTTCCACCGAGGCCCTCAGCAGCAAATCCAGCGATGCGCACGCCGAGCTCGCCCCGGATTTTGTCATCACCGTTTGCCACAAGGCCGCCGGCGAAGCCTGCCCTGTGTTCTTCGGGCCGGCAGTAAAAGCCCATTGGGGGCTTTCCGATCCGTCGGACCTGCAGGGCAGCCCCGCCGAGCTGGACGCGGCGTTCGACACCACGCTTGAGCAGATCAAGCGACGCCTCAAGGCATTCCTCGCACTGCCGTTTGAACAACTGGATGCCGCTCAACTCAAGGTCGAGTTGGCCCGCATCGGAACGCTCTGACGTTCAGGGAGATCCACCATGAGCAAAAGCCGACTTTCATTCCTCGATCGCTACCTGACGGTCTGGATCTTTCTGGCCATGGGCCTGGGTATCGCCCTTGGCAGCCTGTTCCAGGGATTGCCGGCCTGGCTGAACAGCCTGTCGGTAGGCTCGACGAACATCCCTATCGCCATCGGACTCATCGTCATGATGTATTCGCCCTTGGCCAAGGTGAAGTACGAGGAGCTGCCCCAGGTTTTCAAGGACAAACGCATCCTCACACTGTCGCTGATCCAAAACTGGGTGATCGGCCCGGTGCTGATGTTCGGGCTGGCCGTTGTCTTCCTTTCCGACAAACCTGAGTACATGACCGGCCTGATCCTCATCGGCTTGGCGCGTTGTATCGCCATGGTGCTGGTGTGGAACCAGATTGCCGGTGGCAACAACCAGTACGTGGCGGGCCTGGTCGCCTTCAACAGCATTTTCCAGATCCTGTTTTTCAGCGTGTACGCCTGGATCTTCCTGGGCCTGCTGCCGCCGCTGTTTGGCCTTGAGGGTAGCGTCATCGAGACCAGCTTCCTCGAAATCGCCCAATCGGTGCTGATCTATCTGGGAGTTCCGTTCCTGGCCGGCTTCCTGACCCGCAAGATTCTGATCAGCAGCAAGGGCGAGACCTGGTACCAGGAGCGCTTCATTCCGAAGATCAGCCCGCTGACGCTCGTGGCGTTGCTGCTGACCATCGTGGCCATGTTCAGCCTGAAGGGCGACATGGCGCTGCAACTGCCGCTGGATGTGCTGCGCATCGCCATCCCGCTGACCATCTACTTCGTGGTGATGTTCTTCATCAGCTTCTGGATGGGCAAGCTGCTGGAAGCCGACTACCCACGCACCACCGCGCTGGCGTTCACCGCAGCGAGCAATAACTTTGAACTGGCCATTGCCGTGGCCATCGCCACTTTCGGCCTCGCTTCGCCGGTCGCCTTTGCCACCGTCATCGGGCCTTTGGTGGAAGTGCCGGTACTGATCTCTCTGGTGGGCGTGGCCTTGTGGCTCAAGCGCCGCTGGTTCGATCAGGCGTCCGGCGCCTTGTCTCAGGAGTGAAATCATGACCGAACACCACATCCCCAACATCGACAACGACCTCGTCGACCTGCTATCCGCCGACAAGCTGGCGATCGAGCAGCCGTCCACCCACAAACCGCGCATCCTGTTGCTGTACGGATCGACCCGCGAACGCTCCTTCAGCCGTCTGCTCACAGAAGAAGCGGCACGCCTGCTGGAGCACTTCGGTGCGGAGACGCGGATCTTCAATCCCACGGGCCTGCCACTGGCGGATGACGTGCCCGATGACCACCCCATGGTCAAGGAGCTGCGCGATCTGGTGCTGTGGTCCGAAGGTATGGTCTGGTGCTCGCCGGAACGCCACGGTGCAATGACCGGCGTGTTCAAGTCTCAGATCGACTGGATTCCACTGAGCATGGGCGCCGTGCGCCCGACTCAAGGCAAAACCCTTGCGGTGATGCAGGTCTGCGGCGGCTCGCAGTCGTTCAACGTGGTCAACCAACTGCGCGTCCTCGGCCGCTGGATGCGCATGTTCACCATCCCCAACCAATCGTCCGTGCCCAAGGCCTACCTAGAGTTCGACGACGCCGGTCGCATGAAGCCGTCCGCCTACTACGACCGTGTCGTCGACGTGATGGAAGAGCTCGTGAAGTTCACCCTGCTGCTTCGTGACCGCTCCGATTACCTGGTCGATCGCTACTCCGAGCGCAAGGAGTCGGCGGAAGAGCTTTCCAAACGCGTTAATCAACGATCCATCTGAGGCTTATCGAGCATGCAATTGCACCCGTACTCCGTGCTGGCCAACTCCGAGTTGATCGGTCAGCTGATCTTCACCCCGTGCCCGGGCACCAAGGACACCTCGGTATCTCAGGCGTTGGCAACGCTGCGCGAAGCCGGCGCGAGCGCACTGGTCACCCTGATGCCCAGTGAAGAGCTGCTGCAGAACGAGATCGATCTGCTGCCCGAGGAGTGCCAGTTGCTCGGCCTCGAATGGTTCCACCTGCCGGTGGAAGACGACCAGGCGCCCGGCGAGCCCTTTGCTGCCGCCTGGGAGACCCACCGGGAACGCCTGAAGGCGCTGGTGACGAACGGTGAGTCGATCGCTATTCACTGCAAGGGCGGCTCCGGCCGCACAGGCCTGTTCGCCGCTCGACTGATGATCGAGTGCGGTATTCCCGTGCAGGAAGCTGTTGCTCAGGTCCAGGCCCTGCGCCCACGAGCGATCCTGAACCCTGCGCACGTCGACTACATCAACCAGTTCGCCAATACCCTCTGACCGTCATTGGCTACGGCATCGTCCAGTCGTTTGCTCCTCACATCACCGGCAAGAAACGCGGTCATGTGCCCGACGGCCGAGCGGCCTTCATTTGGGCGCTCGCCCTGGCCGGCCTGCCTGCGCTTATTGCCGTGGGCCTATCGGCAGGTTGGACGGCGCAGGTGGTGCTGCTCGGTGGGCTGATGCTGCTCGGTGTACTGTTCGCAGTGAACTCATCTCTGCACAGCTATCTGATTGTCAGCTATGCCAAGGAAGATGGCGTCTCCCTGGATGTGGGGTTCTACTACATGTCCAACGCCCTCGGGCGCTTGGTCGGCACGCTGCTGTCAGGTTGGGTGTTCCAAGCCTATGGGTTGGAGGCTTGTTTGTGGGTCTCCAGCATCTTCGTATTGGCTGCAGCACTCATTTCTATCGCCTTGCCCAGGCATGGTGAAACGGCAGAACCGGTAAGGTGAATGTTCTCAGAATGGATCAGGCCCATCGTCGAAACCGTGGAAAGTGATCTCTACGGGTTCAGTCTCACGCTGCCATCCGAACACATACTGGACCCACTGATGTTCACCCTGCTGCCGGTCGGCTACCAGCAGAAGCGTCCAACCCGCAGTAAGCAGCTGGTTGGCATTCACCTCACTTCGAGTGCTGATGAGCCGGGTTGTCTTGTCGATACTCATTGAATGTGCCCCTCCTCTGATTGACCAATGATGAAGTAGCTCAGCGCCTAGGAGATTCGATCTGAGCGCCTTCTACGGCGTCCGCTGCCGGTCTGTCGGAGGTAGAGGGCAGGAAAGAAATTGCTCATCCAAACCTCGGCTGAACGCGTTATAGGCCCAGCGCACGAACTGTTCGAGCAACCGGTCATTTTCCATTCGCAGACGCTGGTTTTCCCCCTCCAGTCGCGCGATACGATCGGCGGCCGCTTGCAGCTCAGGGGTGGCAGCTTTCTTCGACACAGGTGAATCTATGAGTGCCTGCTTGCGTAGAGTGAAGGCGTGCCGAATCCGCTCGTGCTTGTGCAAAGCCTGTCGCGTATAGGTACTCCGCAAATGCCGGGAGACTGCAACGATGAGCAAATCCCAGGTCAACTTCCCGGCCCATCCGTCCAAGATCGATACAACCTGCTCAATTGCGGAGGGAGTGAGATTTCTTGAGCGGCTCATCCTTTTTCCTCTTCCGAAGAAAGCCTAGGACGCAGATTGATGCCTGTGTCCTGCCCTACCTCACTCTGTGGCACCTGGACAGAGCCCACTAACTGCTGCAGCTTCGATGCAGGCACGACACCACTGGGCCTGATCACAGCGCCAATTGGAACGCCAGGATCGTCCAGGATTGCGCACAAGTCGTTCAGCCTTTTTAACGTCAGCGTCTGATGCTCAACCCAACGGTTGGCACCAAACTGCTCCTCGCCCAGCGCCTTGAGTGCCTTCTGCAACAGTGATTCCGTTTCTTGACGATGTTTTCGTATGGCGCGTTCTCGAACAGGATCACCTTTTATACAGAGGTGCTCGTCGCAATTTGAACAGTCTCGATGTAGCTGACAGGGAAGCATCGAAAAATCATGCACGCAGTAGCCTAGATCAGTGGTGTGCGCAGTTAGAATTTTAAGCTCGGCAAATTGATCCCGACTGATCAAACTACTCTGAGGAATACTTGCAACGTGACCAGCTGACTTCTCTGGGTTACCTAAGGCCTCCCTAGCCAAAGCAAGAATGTCCCGATCAGATTGATGGTCATAGCATTTGTTCTGTGTGATCTTTGCCCGCCCGCTCCACTTAGCAACATCAAGCTGTGAAAGTCCTCCCATCTGAGCCACCGTGTTCAGATAGTGCCGAAACTGATGCGTAGTAATTTGCATTTTACCCCCGTCTTTTTCGGAAAAACCAAACCTATCAAAGATATTGATCACTGACGGGGTACCGGTTAGCTGAGCTTGAATGTAGCCTGTGTCTGGCAAAACAATCACAGCTCTATAGGTCATAATGTTATTCAGCTCGTTTTTTCGAACCAAACACAAAGCATCGCTGTACTTAAAATTACGTTTCTTATCCACATATGGGAAACCCTTTGGCTTGAGTTCAAGTATTGAACTTTCCACATCTCGAAAGGCGTACCTGGGTGCGTCCTGATGTTTAAGATCGTACGGAATAACCTCAGGCACATTGTGCCTTCTGCACCAATCCCCACCACGCCTAGTGTCGTCACCATTCAAGGGAGGATCGAGAAAAACAATCCTGCTGACTTGTTTAGGCGACAAAAGATGACAGTTACGAAGTTCTTCAAGTTCGGGAGGTAGAAACAATCGATCTGGGTTTAATTCATACCATCTAGCAATTTCTCTTGCTGGATCTGATAAGCCCCTCAGCTTTTGTACAGCATCACGCACCACACTGGCCATCGACTGAACCACCCATTTCACTTGTGGCTTTCCTCCCTTCGAAGGAAACCAGCGAAGACCGTACAAAACCTGATTACTCTTAGTGTCGAACTCTTCAACCTCACAATCAATTGATATTGAAAGCACCTCATTGATACGACTCGGCGCAGAAGCTAACACCGCACAAATACTGGAAGTAAATACGTCTCCCGGCTGCCGGGCAGCCCCAAAAATTTCCGCGATTGCTGATAGCGACTCCGGCGAGGGCAACCGTGCACGTCGGGTCGTATCAAATTCAGGCCCTACACTACGATCAATGTTTTTGGGGCATTTGAGATGATTTCGCCATGGAGCGAACAAGGAACAAAGTTGGTGTCGCATCAGAAAATTAGAAATTCTTTTAAGCTCCTCTGCAGCCATAAAAGCTGAGGCGGCCTGATAGCGATCATTGAGGATTGAGCAGGCTCTATTGAAATGCAAAAGGGTAGCTTTGACCGGCGTAATATATTCTTCCGTTTCCTCTAACGCCATTGCGAGCGCCCGTAGAGCTGCCAGCCGTGAGCTTACAGTAGTGTAAGCAACCATCGAGTAATCGTAACAACAATACGCTTTGGCAAAGTCCTTGTAAGGTTGACTGAAGCTATTAGCATCTTTGGATCCTTTCACGCTCGGGAAGCCGCGAAAAATTATTCGAGATCGAGTGTTCCTTCTTTTCAGTCTCACATAATCAGAGACGTCCCACGCATCACTTTCAAAGTCAAGATCTTCGCCAAAAACCTTGATTTGTTTTGCCAACGAAATAAAACCTTGCAGATTTTCATCCATTGTTTTCTCTTTCAGCGACTTAAACACAAAAACACTGTCATTCATCGACCTGTTTCCTTCTTTCACGGCAAAGCTGGACAACTTGAGCTACGGCGAGCACCGTACGGTCATTGATCGATGCAATACGCTCATCAGAAAAGCGCTTTTTATCCTTTAAGAGAAACTCCAGGACAGCTTCATGAGGTCCGTCCAACCAAGGTTGAAAACATTGGCAGGTATAACAAGCAAGAGGTGCGTTTAACCCACAGAAGCTATAACTACCGCAAGACCCCATAGGCCGTGCAGCTTGGTCTATTCGCAAGTCGACAATTCGACTAGATGAGTCCGAGCCGCGAACTGCTTGAGATTCATGATCAACCAATTTACCTTTGAATGCCTGAGCTAAAGGAGCCATGTGCTGAGCGGTTGCTTTATCGATGCGTACTGCAAGCTCGGGAGTTGCCGCGACATACACAGAAGCAGTATCTGTTCTCGTATGATCGAGCAGTTCCGCTATTACGTGAACACCATGCCCTTCTCGCGCAACATTTGTACCCATGGTTCTGCGAAACCGTATTGCACACATATTAATAGCTTTCCCTGTGCGCTCAGAGCAGACGGAAAGATTTTCTAGGGCCCTGACTAAAAACTTGCTAATGCTTTCGCTAGTACGGTGAAACTTGCTCCACTCGGGCAGATTCTGATCCAACCCCGAACGCAGGTTCGCAGGTATAGGAAATAAAGGTGCCTGTAAAGGGTCAGCTAGAACACTGGAAAATTCCGACCTCACATTCATTGCGTAACGAAATATCAGGCAGCCTAGTTGATTTATCAAAACCCTTGCCTTTAACTCTTGCCGAATTGATGCGTTTTGTTGCTTTGCTCTAGGAACATAGATCAAGTATGACTCAGTTCCATCATCCGCCACAGAACGTATAACGTCACAAACCTTCATCGCCGCAATCTGGATAGGCCGTGCCCCCAGAACAATAAGCAACCAGGACAGAGCATGCGCCTCTTCGGTCAGCAAACCTGCTCCGTAAGCATCAATAAGCGCGCCCTGAATACCCTCTTGTTCAATTTCAGTAAAGGGTCCTAAATCTTGGTCCCAGGTCAAAACGGCCGCGCCAAGCTCTCGACGCCGTAATTTTTTATAATCAAGGACGTAAATAATATCTTCGTTTACCCCCGGAAGCCCTAATGCGCGCCATCGGCGCAACAAAGAAAAAAGGTTTCTGGTACTGAAATCTTCCGTATCACAAAATTCCAGAATATTAATTTGAGATATTTCGCCTAACGGAACTGTACTATTCTTTTGCACCCGCATCGCAAAATTTTTCAGAGCACGAAAGTGGCCCATGAATGTTGACGGCGCCCGATTCTCGACAAACCAAACTAACGTCAGACGGAACGAATTCATAAACAGCGGAGTAAAGTTTAGTGTAGAAAAATCCATTAAAATTGAATAAAGGCCATCTTGGTAAGACCAAAGTGATTGTCGAGGATCTAGATCAACGCCCCCTTTAGTCCGAATCTGTGAAGGCAGGGGCGGAAATAGAAGTTCTTCAGCTTTGATCGGTGGTATCTTGTTTTGACTTTTTCTCATCTGAGCCTCCGGCCATGCTAATTCTGCCTTGCATTTCCAATGAAACTTCAGTTGCTTTTTTTCTAATGTGACGTTGATTGTAAACCTTCGCCATTCCAGACGTTTCAGACCACCCCATCATCCGAGAGCGTATTTTTTGCTCTAACTCAGGTGAAACCCCATGTTTATCTACAGCATCAGAAAACAGCTCATTCCAGGTGTGTCGGAGAGTATGCGGGGATAGATCGTCGGGTAGGAGTTCACAATTTAGGCGCAAGGTTTTGAAAATCTTGTTCAAACACGCAAGGCTCATAGGTCTTCCAGTTCCCATCGCTACCCATAAGAACTCATGCCGCTGTGCCCCCGGAATCATCCTTCGGTCTGACATTATGTAGTTACGGGTCAATCCCGCCAGTTCAGGATCAAGTGCCAATAACCGTGACGAGGTTTTCGTACAAGGTTGGCGCCGTCGTGGATCAGCGGGATCATCTGATCGTCTGGCAATGAAAACCTCATTACTTTGAAAGTTAATATCTGAAATTTTTATCCCGAGCAGCTCGCCTCTGCGAACCCCTAGCGAGAGTAGCCAGCGAAAAATCAGATAGTTCCTCTGCCGAACGTGGGCTCCCCCCCAAGGATTCGCCTCGAAATCTGGCGCAATATACCGCTGCATCAACTTCAAGTCGCTTTCACTCAAACCTGCTTTCGATCCACTTCCTAGATAATGCCGACCTGATGGAATTCGTGCCTGCACAGACTCCAAGACCAGCACTTTAAGTTTTTCTAACGGTAGAAAATTTGGACTGCTCGCACCAATGCCCATCAAGTGAGTGGTAGCGAGCCAACCGAGATAGCGTTTTATGTAATACAGTCTGATTGAAACAGTGCTCACGCTGACTTGAGGACTTGATTTCTCTACAGCATTTACTTTCCCACCGGGCATTGCACCTAGCGATTTTGCTACTTCAGCAGCTGGAAACTTACAGCGCCGAGCGAGAAGCTCAATTTCACAGACTGTTAAAAAGGCACCACTATATAGCCGCTCGACCAAATCAATTTTCAACTCATCAAGCACACTCAACAAAACCATTATTGACTGAAGTGCTTGCTGGATTGTGCTCACTGACAAATTCACTGCCCGCAACTCTGTCAGCACCCACAAAGTTATCTTATGGATCGGCAGACCACTCTGTCGATCACACAGTATCGGGAGGCGCTCGCCACTCTCCAATCGCACCAGCTTGATCGCATACTGAGCCATTGTTTACTTTTCCGATAGGTAAGCGCTAAGAACGCTAGCTCACCATCGACGTCGACGCCAATAAAAAACTTAAGGCTCTAATCTCTATAAGAAAAATAACTTTATGTTTACAGATGCAGAGAAGTCATCCTTTCTGCATCTTCAACGACCTGGCGGTGATCAGCCGCTACCTGCTCGAAGCCGGGCGCGTGCACCGGGTGCTGATCTTCGACTGCGACGTGCACCAGGGCGATGGCACCGCGCGCATCCTGCACGACACCCCGGACGCGATCACCGTGTCGCTGCACTGCGAACAGAACTTTCCGGCACGCAAGGCCCAGAGCGACTGGGACATCCCGTTGCCGCGCGGCATGGGCGACGCCGACTACCTGAAGGTGGTGCACGACGCGCTGAACTACCTGTTGCCGCTGTACCAGCCCGACCTGGTGCTGTACGACGCCGGCGTGGACGTGCACAAGGACGATGCGCTGGGCTACCTGCAACTGACCGACGCAGGCGTCGCTGCCCGCGACGAAGCCGTGCTGCGCCACTGCCTGGGGCGCGATATCCCGGTGGTTGGCCTGATCGGCGGCGGCTACAGCAAGGACCGCCACGCCCTGGCCCGACGCCACGGCATCCTGCACCACAGCGCACAACGGGTACTCGATTACCCACAATGACTGTGGAGCTGCCTGTGGATAACCTGAGCGCAAGCCCATCCGGCCCTTGTGGCACGGGGCCTGCACCGTACTGATCGTTTTTTGTACAGTGCCTGGGCGGGGCCGTGTCGGGTAGAATGCCCGCTCTTTTATCCCCAGCCTGCAGCCGCCCATGACCGATACTCCCCCAACCACCGCCCCCCACGTTGCCATTATCGGAGGCGGGCCGGCCGGGCTGATGGCCGCCGAGGTCCTCAGCCAGGCCGGTGTGCGGGTAGACCTGTACGACGCCATGCCCTCGGTGGGGCGCAAGTTCCTGCTGGCGGGCGTGGGCGGCATGAACATCACCCATTCCGAAGCCTACCCCGCGTTCATCTCGCGCTATGCAGAACGCGAACACGACATCGCGCGCCTGCTCGACGGCTTCGATGCAGACGCGCTGCGCGCATGGATCCACGGCCTGGGCATCGACACCTTCGTGGGGACATCCGGCCGGGTGTTTCCGCGCGACATGAAGGCCGCCCCGCTGCTGCGCGCCTGGCTCAAGCGCCTGCGCGATGCCGGGGTAGTTATCCACACCCGGCATCGCTGGCACGGCTGGGATGCCGACGGCGCCCTGCGGATCACTTGTCCACAGGGCGAGGTGAGCGTGCAGGCCGATGCCGTGGTGCTGGCGCTGGGCGGCGGCAGCTGGGCGCGGCTGGGCTCGGACGCCGCCTGGCTGCCCTGGCTGCAGGCGCGGGGTGTGGATATCTCGCCGCTGCAGGCAGCCAACAGCGGCTTCGAGGTAACGGGTTGGAGCGACGTGCTCAAGGGCAGGTTCGCCGGTGCACCGCTGAAGAACATCGCCCTGAGCCTGGCCGGCCAGGCGCCGCGCCTGGGCGAGTTCGTGCTGACCGAGGGCGGCGTCGAGGGCAGCCTGGTGTATGCCTGGTCGGCGCAGATTCGTGAAGCGATCAACCGCGAAGGTAGCGCGACGGTGCTGCTCGACCTGCTGCCGAACCGGCCTGTGGACAAGATCGAGGCGGCGCTGCGCAAACCCCGTGGTTCGCGCTCGATGGCCAGGCACCTGCACGGTCAGCTGGGCCTGGACGGGGTGAAGGCGGCGCTGCTGCGCGAGCTGACCGGGCCCGAGGTGTTTGCCGACCCGGCGCGCCTGGCGGCAGCGCTCAAGGCGTTGCCGATCACGCTGGTACGACCGCGCCCGCTGGACGAGGCGATCAGCAGCGCCGGCGGCGTGAAGTTCGAGGCGATGGATCGGCACCTGATGCTGACCCGGTTGCCGGGGGTGTTCTGTGCGGGCGAGATGCTCGACTGGGAGGCACCGACCGGCGGCTACCTGCTGACGGCGTGCTTTGCCAGTGGGCGAAGGGCGGGGTTGGGGGTGCTGGAGTGGCTGCGCCGGTGAGGCCGGCGCCTATAGGGTACGCACAGCCCTTGTAGGAGCCGGCCTTGCCGGCGAAAGGGCTGCAGCGCAGCCCGTGCCCAATCAAGGCTTGCGCTTGCGCGGCCCGGTATTGAACGTCGGCACCTTGCGCACCGGCTTGACCTGCGGCGCGGCTGCGGGGGTATCCCCGCTGTCGGTCCAGCGCCCCAGGCTGCCCTTGCCGCTGCCCTGCTTGGGCTTCTTCGGTTTCTTCGGCTTCTTCACCACCTGCCCGCTGGCGTCGGTTTCCGGCACCCGGTGCTCCGGCACGAAATCCGGCTCTTCATGGCGCGGCAAGGTCTTGCGCGTGAGCATCTCGATGGCCGACAGCATGTTCACCTCGTCGGCACACACCAGCGAAATGGCTTCGCCGGTATTGCCCGCACGCCCGGTACGCCCGATACGGTGAATGTAGTCCTCGGCCACGATCGGCAAATCGAAGTTGACCACCAGCGGCAAGTCGTCGATATCCAGCCCGCGCGCCGCCACATCGGTGGCCACCAGGATCTGGATCTCGCGCGCCTTGAAGCTGTCCAGCGCACGCTGGCGCGTGGCCTGGGGGCGATCGCCATGGATGCCGTCGGCGTTCACGCCCTGCGCCTGCAGGCGCTCCACCAGCGCATCCACACCGTTGCGGGTCTTGGCGAACACCAGCACCTGCTTCCAGCGCTGCTTGCGCAGCAGGTGCATGAACAGCTCGGGCTTGCGCTTCTTGTCCACAGGCACGACCCACTGCTTGACGCTGCTGGCCGCCACGTTGCGCGGGCTGACCTCGACGCTGAGCGGGTCATCGAGCATCTGCCCGGCCATCAGGCGGATCTCGTCGGAGAAGGTTGCGGAAAACAGCAGCGTCTGGCGCTTGACCGGCAACGCCGCGTAGATCGAGCGCAGCTCTTCGGCAAAGCCCAGGTCGAGCATGCGGTCGGCCTCGTCGAGCACCAGCGCCTGCAACTGGTTGAACTTGACCGCGTTCTGGCGGAACAGGTCGAGCAGGCGCCCGGGCGTGGCCACCAGCAGGTCGATGCCCTTGCGCAGTTTCATCATCTGCGGGTTGATGCTCACCCCGCCGTACACCGCGTAGGTGCGCAGCGGCAGGTGTTCGGCGTACTCGACGATATTGGCGTGCACCTGTTCGGCCAGCTCGCGGGTCGGCACCAGCACCAGCGCTCGTACCGAGTTGCTGGCGACCTTCTCGCCTTCCATCACCAGGCGCTGCAGCAGTGGCAGGGCGAAGCCGGCAGTCTTGCCGGTGCCGGTCTGCGCCGCCGCCATCAGGTCGCGGCCGGCCAACACGGCCGGGATGGCCGCCGCCTGCACCGGTGTCGGGGTGGTGTACTTGAGGTGCTCGAGCGCGCGCAGCAAGGGTTCAATCAGGCCAAGTTTGGCGAATGTCATGGCAATACCGTCTGGGGAATTCAGCAATGGCGCAAGTTTACCCTGTTCGCGCGGGTTCACCGAGCTTCAATCCACAGGCGGCAGGTACACGTACGTCAGGCGATCCAGGCCATTGCCGACAAACAGCGACAGCGGCCTGCCCAGCTGGCTGGCGCGCGAACGGCACAGGCCGTAGATCTCGTTCAGGCTCGAATCGCGCGCCGACATCGGCGTCCAGCTGTGCATGCCCAGCGACCCCAGTTCGAAGATCATGTGGTCGCGGACCTTCTCGCGGCTGAAGCTGACGGCTACCTGGCCGCGCTCTACCTGACTACGCAACCCGCCATCAGCGAATTCCAGGCGAACCGGCGTGCGCCTGAGCTTCTGGTCCGGGGTGCGCAGCGTCATCACGCCCTGACTGTAGTCGAGCACCTCGAAGGGCAGGTTGGCCCTGAGCCTCACCGGGACCCGGCAATCGACCTCGCCGCGCGCCGCGTTCTCGATCAGCGAGCGCATCGCTTCGCTGAGCGTAGGATGGCTCTTGATCGCGACATCGTTGGGGAAGGCCAACCGCAACGCGATCGGCTGGTCAGGTTGATCCGCGAGGGTCAGGGTGACGTTGCCGGTGACTGCCTGGCGCGCAGCCAGCACGGCGTCGACCGTTGCCTGCAGAGCCTCACGCCGCGCCGGCGTCAATACGTCGCCTGGCATGCGCAGGTTCACCACCCAAGGGGTCTCGTCATCGGCCCACATTTCCACTCGGGCCAGGTCGATCTGCTGTTCGGCCAGCAGGTTACGGACCGCTTCGGCGTAATACCGGTCTGCGTGGCCGTGGGCGTAATTGTCGATAACCGATACCTGAAACTCCAGGCCGACTTCCTGTTCATCACAACCGGACAGCATCCCAACCAACAAGCCTGCCATGGCAATACGACGCTTCACTTGGACAACTCACCCCTCAAGGCGTCAGCCGGGGTGGCCACGCTGGCCGGCACCTTGCGCCATTGCGGAACGCCGATCAACACCACCGCGCCGATGATCACTGCCATCGCCACGCACTCCTCCACGCCGATCTGCTCGCCAGCGAACAGGATGCCCAGCAGCACCGCCACCGCCGGGTTGACGTAGGCATAGCTGGTGGCCGCCGCCGGGCGCACATGCTTGAGCAGGTACATGTAGGCACTGAAGGCCAGGATCGAACCGAAGAACACCAGGTAAAGCAACGCCCCCCAGCCGGCAGCGGTCGGCATCTGGGTCATGCGTTCACCGCTGAGCGCGCTGCCCAGCAGCAGCGCAGCGCCGCCCACCAGCATTTCGGCGGCACTGGCCATCGGCCCGGCCGGCAGCGGCAGGCTCTTGCTCCACACTGAACCGAAGGCCCAGGACGCTGCAGCAAACAGGATCAGCGCAGCGCCCAGCGGGCTGGCCTGCAGGTTGGAGCCCAGGTTGAGCAGGCCGATGCCGGCCAGGCCAAGGCCGATACCGGCCCATTCCAGACGCGTGTTGCGGTGCCCGAAAAATCGCCCGAACACCAGGGTGAACAGCGGCACGGTCGCCACCGCCAGGGCTGCGACCCCGGACGCCACGCCCGCATGTTCGGCCAGGGTCACGCCGCCGTTGCCGCAGCTGAGCAGCAATATGCCGATGGCCCCGGCGGCCTTCCATTGCGCCCAGCTGGGCGCCGGCACCCCTCGCCAGCGCAGAAAGCCATACAGCAGGCTGCCGGCAATCAGAAAGCGCACCCCGGCCATCAGCAGCGGTGGCCACGACTCGATACCGATGCGGATCACCAGATAGGTCGACCCCCACACCAGGTACAAGGCCAGGAAGGCACCGATCAGCACCAGCGGAAAGCGACGGGAGGCAGGCATGGGAGGCTCGAAATCAGGGTTATGGAGCTGTAGTTTAGAAAGCCAAACGGGTAATTTTAAGTTACAAACCCTGTTTATACGGCCACCAGACTTTCGAAAAAACGGATGTTTGCCCGATTCGCCATCGTTTCAACACCTGGTACCCACGCCCCATGGACAAGTACGATCGCATGCTCCTCGCCGCCTTGCTCGACAACGGCCGCGCCTCCTTCGCCGAACTGGCGCGCAAGGTCAACCTGTCGGCCCCGGCGGTGGCCGAGCGGGTGGCCAAGCTCGAGGCCAGCGGGGTCATCACCGGCTACCAGGCCAAGGTCGACATGAGCCGGATCGGCTTGCCGATCCAGTGCGTGATCGAGCTGCGCCTGGCCAGCCACGGCAACCAGCAGACCTATGAGGACCTGGCGCGTATCCCGCAGATCACCGAGTGCCACCGGGTCACCGGCGATCCGTGCGTGATCATGCAGGCGGCGGTCGGCTCGATGCCGGAACTCGAAGAGCTGATCAACCACGTGGCGCAGTTCGGGTTCAGCAAGACCTCGATCATCCTGTCCAGCGCGGTAGAGCGACGGGTACCGCTCGGCCAGCTCGACAGCAACGGCAAGAAAGCCTAGCGGTAGCGCTTGAGGGTTTCGGCAACCTTGGCTGCCGGGACCTTCTGCAGGCTGCAGAACAGCGGGTGCGACACCTCGCTGATACCGTGGCGCTGGCGCAGTTCGCCGGCCAGGTGCTGGGCCAGGTTGGCGGCCATCTCGGCATCGGCCATGGCCCGGTGAGCGGTGCCGGTGTCGGGCAGCCCGGCCCAGCGCGTCAGGGTGCCGAGCTTGTGGTTCGGTGCAGCCGGCAGCAGGCGCCGCGAGAGCAGCATCGAACAGGCGAACGACTGCACCCGCGAGCGTCCGATCAGGCTCAGTTCGTAGTCCCAGAACTTCTGGTCGAACGAGGCGTTGTGCGCCAGCAAGGGCGTGCTGCCGACGAACTCGGCCACCTCGTTCATCACCTGCGCATTGGCCGGCGCACTGCGCAGCATGGCGGTAGTGATGCCGGTCAGCCCGGCGACAAAGGCCGGTACCGGCACGCCGGCATTCATCAGGCTCTGGTAGCGATCGACGATGCGCCCGCGTTCGAGCATCACCACCGCCACTTCGGTGGCGCGGCAGTAGGCACCCGGCGAGATGCCGGTGGTTTCAAAGTCGATGACCGCAATACGTTCCACAAAAACCTCGGGTAGCTCTCAGTGCTTGAGCAGGAGTGCGCCTTCGATGGGCACATAGCGGGTGGCGGCGCGAATCAGCGAGTTGGCGGTGAGCCCCGGTACGCCATAGGCCACCGCTTCGGCGCCATGACGGTTGATCACCCGTTCCAGCAGCAGGTCGAAATCGCCATCGCCGGAGGCCAGCACCACTTCGTCGACCCGCGAAGCGGCGTCGATCACGTCCAGGGTGATGCCCACGTCCCAGTCGCCCTTGGCCGAGCCGTCGCTGCGCTGGATATAGGGTTTGAGTTTGACCGTGAAACCGAGGTTGCGCAGGATCTGCTGAAACTGCTGCTGCTTGCTGTCGCCGCGGTCGATGGCATAGGCCACCGCCTCGACGATCTCGCCGTCCTGGCTGACGTGCGCCCAGAAGGCGGCGTAGTTGAAATGACAACCATAGGCCTGGCGCACGGTGTAGTAGAGGTTCTGGACATCGGCGAACACCGCAATCTTCTTCACCGCACTTCCTCGTCACGCCAGGGGCCGGCCCCGCATACCGGGGCCGTTTCGGCGCCCAGTATGCCAGCCTGACGGCAGTACGGGTATGTGCGCGGCTCAGACGAAGGAATCGTCGTCCGAAAAAAAGCCGCCGCCATCGTCACCGTAGTCGGTGTCCATGAAGCCGCCCTGATCATTGCCGTAGCCACCGTTGTCGGCGGTCAGGCGCTGCTCGTCGTTGCCGCCCCAGCCGCTGTCGCTGGCCGGTGCCGGGGCTTCGTTGATGATCTCGGTGACTTCCTGGGGCTGCGACGAATGATGGCCGAACAGGCTGCTGATGCCCTGCGCCAGCATCACCCCGCCTGCCACGCCGGCGGCGGTCTGCAGTGCACCGCCCAGAAAGCTGCTGGCGCCGCCGCGGGCCGGTGCGGCCTGGGGCGCGGCGTTGAAACCCTGCTGCTGAGGGGCCACGCCGGGCCCGCCAAAGCCGCTGGCCGGTTCACGCCAGCCGCCACCACTGGTGGCAGGTGCCGGGGCCGGCTGGGCCGCGCGCTGCGGCTGCGGCTCGGGTTGCCGTGCCCCCCCGCCGAAGATGCTCGACAGGAAGCCGCCGCTGCTCGGCGCAGTGGCCGCCACCTGTGCGCGGGCCTGGTTCAGATCGGCCTGCAATTGCCTGTTCTGTTCATCGAGGCGCTTGAGCGCGGCCTCCTGCACCAGAATCGCCTGGGCCATGTAGTAAGGGGCCGACGGCTGTTGCTGCAGGTGCTCGGCAATGCGCGCCTGGGCCTGGGCATCACGCGGTGCGCCTTCGCTCTCGGCTTGCTTGAGGCGGCCGAACAGGCCGTCGATCAAGGTTTGTTCTTCGTGGTTCATGGGGCGACCTCACTGGATAGCCGGGGGATTACAGGTGAGCACTAGATGGGGTCCCAGCATGGGCGATTCAATCGGCCCGCGGCATGAAACTTTGTTCAGGTTCGACCGCTGGGCTAAAGTAGCGGCCTGCTCTGTCACTGCGATATCGACTGATGAATCCGCTTAGCGTTCTGCAAGACTCCTTGTATTTCTTCCGCCGCCACCTGCTGAGCATCGCCAAGCTGTGCCTGCCGCTGATCGTCATCGAAACGCTGCTGGCCCAGGCGATCTATGCACAGTTCGGCAGCCAGACCCGTACCCTGGCCTACGGCATGCTGCTGGGCCTGGTGTTCTACCCGCTCTACAGCGGCGCACTGATCCTCTACCTGGACGCCCGCAGCCAGGGTGAAGAGCCGCGCAAGCGCGACCTGCTGGCCATGTCGCTGCGCCTGTGGCCCTCGTTCGCGCTGCTGATGATCGTCTGCCTGCTGCTGATCGTGGCCGGCTGCGCGCTGTTCATCCTTCCGGGCATCTGGGTGATGGTCAACCTGGTGTTCGCCGAGTACCTGCTGGTGCTGCGCGGCCTGCAACCGCTGCCGGCCATGCGTCAGAGCTTCGAGCTGTGCAAGGGCCACTTCTGGCAGATCCTGGTGTGCATGATCGTGGCCATGATCCCGTTGTGGCTGATCGATGCGCTGACCCGCAGCCTGATCGGCGAAGAGCCCGAGCTGTGGCTGGAACTGCTGGTGGGCAGCTTCAACGGCTTCCTCACCCTGTTCAGCACCCTGGTGAGCTTTCGCATGTTCATGCTGGTCACCGAGCCGCCGCTGGCCCGCGACCCGAGCTGAACCAAGCAGGCGACGAACGGCTCGGGTATGCTGCGGGTTCACCTGCGACGCCAAGCCGAGCCGATGATCCGACTACTGCGCAATGCCCTGCTGACCCTGCTGCTGATACTTGCCCTGCTGTGGCTGCTGGCCAGTCACCTGAGCTGGCAACCCGAGCCGCGCGAGGCCCTGCCGGTGGCCTGCCGTGGCACGGCCACGCCGCTGGTGCCGGGCCAGATGCTCAAGGTCATGAGCTGGAACATCCAGTACCTGGCCGGCAAGGGCTACGTGTTCTGGTATGACGAAGGCCGGGGCAGTGACACCCGCCCTACCGAACAGGACCTGGCGTTCAACCTCGACGAGGTGGCGCGGGTGATCCGCGCCGACAACCCCGACATCGTGCTGTTGCAGGAACTGGACACCAACGCCAAGGCCAGCGCCTACCAGGACCAGCTGGCCCTGCTGCGCGAGCGTCTGGCCGACCTCTACCCCTGTGCGGTGCAGGCCTACGACTGGAAGGCGGACTTCGTGCCCGACCGGCATGTGTTCGGCAGCGTCGGCCGCGGCCTGGCGACCCTGAGCCGCTACCCCATCCAGCAGGCCGAACGCCTGGTCCTGCCCTCGGCCCCCGACAACGCCCTGAGCCGCCTGCTGCAGCCGCAACAGGCGGTGCTGGCCAGCTACCTGCCGCTGCGTGATGGCGGCTCGCTGGCGGTGCTCAACACCCACCTGACGCCGTTCGTTCCCGGCAGCGATATCCAGCGCCAGCAGGTGCGCCAGCTCGGCACGCTGCTCGACAAGCTCGAAAGCCAGGGCACGCCGTGGCTGATCGGTGGCGACTTCAACCTGCTGCCGCTGGGCCAGTACCGCCGGCTCACCCCCGAGCAGCGCCAGCACTATGGCGCCGACAGCGACCTGCACTTGCTGTGGGACAAGTATCCGATGATCCCCAGCAACGCCGAAGCCGGTGGCGCCGAGCGCAGCGCCTGGCTGACCCACTACCCCAACGACCCGCGCCTGAACGGCCCGGACCGCACCCTGGACTACCTGTTCCACAGCCCCAAGCTGCAGCGCCTGAGCGCCCGGGTGCTGCAGCAGGACACCCTGCAGATTTCCGATCACCTGCCGCTGAGCGCGCGCCTGCTGTTGCCGACGCCGCCCTAGCGGCTACTTGCGCGGTTTGGCCCGCGCGGTGGCTTCGGCCACCAGCGGGTCGTCCGGCCAGTAGTGCTTGGGGTAGCGGCCCTTGAGGTCCTTCTTCACTTCGGCGTAGGTGCTGCGCCAGAAATTGGCCAGGTCCTGGGTCACCTGCACCGGGCGCCGTGCCGGTGACAGCAGGTGCAGCAACACCTGCTGGCGGCCCTGGGCGATGCGCGGGGTTTCGGCCAGGCCGAACAGTTCCTGCAAGCGCACCGCCAGAATCGGCGGCGTCTCGCTGTAGTCCAGGCGGATGTTGGAACCCGAGGGCACGCTGATGTGCACCGGCGCCCATTCGTCCAGGCGCTGCGGCAGCGGCCAGGGCAGCAGGTTGCGCAGGATGGACGACAGGTCGAGCTGGGCAAAATGACTGAGCCGGGTGACCTTGCTCAGGTAGGGTTGCAGCCAGTGCTCAAGGCTGGACAGCAAGGCCGCGTCGCTCAGGTCCGGCCATTCGCTCTGGCCTGCCGCCGCAACATCCAGCCCGCGCAACAGTGCCACCCGCGCCTGCCACTGGCGCAGCTCCGGGGTCCAGGGCAGCAGCTCCAGGCCCTTGCGCCGCACCAGGTCAAGCAGCGCCCGCGCACGCGCATCCTCACCCAGCCCGGTCAGCGGCTCGCGGCTGAGCACCAGTTCGCCGACCTTGCGCTGGCGCTCGGCACGCAGCACGTTCTCACGCTCGTCCCAATCCAGTTGATCCACGCGGCGCACCTGCTCGGCGAGCACGTCGTCGAACAGCGCCGGGTCGAGTTCGGCCGCCAGGTAGATGCGCTCTTCGCGCTGCCCCTGGCGGCTGCCGAGGTCGGCGATCACCAGCCAGGGTTGCTTCATCAGCGCGTCGGCCTCACCGAACAGCGCCGCACGCCCGTTGGCCAACCGGTACTCGGCGCCGCCGGCACGGCGCTGCTGGGCGACCCGGTCGGGGTAGGCCAGCGCCAGCAGGGCACCGAGCCAGCGGGAATGTTCGGGGTCGGCCACGGCCGCGCCGGCCTTGCCGCGCAGGTAGCTGCGGTACTGGCGGGACAGTTGTCGCGCCCGCTGCACCCCGCCCTGCCCGCCTCGGGCTGCACGGGTTTCGCCACTGAGCAGGGCCAGCCGGCTGTGCAGGTCGGCGCCCGCCCCGCGCAGAATGTCGCGCTCGCCCAGCAGTGCCGCCACATCGCAGGCCATCTGGGCCAGGCCAAGGTCCTGGCCGCGCAAAAGCAGGTGTGCGATGCGCGGGTGTGCCGGCAACTCGGCCATGGCCTGACCATGCTCGGTCAGCGCCAGCAACTGCCCCGGCCTGAGCGCCCCCAGGCGCACCAGCAGGTCCTGGGCCTGGGCATAGGCCGCCGCCGGTGGCAGGTCGAGCCAGCACAGCTGCGCCGGGGCCACGCCCCAGCGGGTCAATTGCAGGGCCAGCCCGGCAAGGTCGGCCTGCAGGATCTCGGCGCTGCCGTAGGCAGCCAGTTGGTCATGCTGGGCCTCGGACCACAGCCGATAGCACACGCCCGGTTCCAGCCGTCCGGCGCGCCCGGCCCGCTGGGTGGCGCTGGCGCGCGAGATGCGCTGGGTATCGAGGCGGGTCATGCCGCTGCCGGGGTCAAAACGCGGCACCCGCGCCAGCCCGGCGTCGATCACCACCCGCACGCCGTCGATGGTCAGGCTGGTTTCGGCGATGTTGGTCGCCAGCACCACCTTGCGCAGGCCCGCGGCCGGCGCCTCGATGGCGGCGCGCTGGGCCGCGAGATCGAGCTCACCGTGCAGCGGGCACAGCAGGATCTCGCGCCGCTCACCCAGGGCCTCCTGCAAGGCCTGGTGCACACGGCGGATCTCGGCCTGGCCTGGCAGGAATACCAGCAGGCTGCCCGGCTCGTCGGCCAGCGCCTGCAACACCGTGTCGACCACCCGCGGCTCGACGAACTCGCCGGGCTGGAACGGCCGCCCCCAGCGCATCTGCACCGGGTACATGCGCCCCTCGCTGCTGATTACCGGGGCGTCGTCGAGCAACGCGGACAGGCGCTGCCCTTCCAGCGTGGCGGACATCAGCAGGATCTTCAGCGGCGGCTCATCACGCAGCAGCTCGCGGCCGTTGAGGCTCAGGGCCAGGGCCAGGTCGGCATCCAGGCTGCGCTCGTGAAATTCGTCGAAGATCAACAGGCCCACCCCGTCCAGCGCCGGGTCGTCCTGCAGGCGCCGGGTGAGGATGCCTTCGGTGACCACTTCGATGCGGGTGCGCGGGCCGACCTTGCTGTCCAGGCGAATGCGGTAACCGACGGTTTCGCCCACCGCCTCGCCCAGTTCGCTGGCCAGCCGCTCGGCTGCCGCGCGGGCAGCCAGCCGGCGCGGTTCGAGCATCAGGATGCGCTGGCCGGCCAGCCACGGCTCATCGAGCAGGGCCAGTGGCACGCGGGTGGTCTTGCCGGCGCCCGGCGGTGCCTCGAGCACGGCTTCGTGGCGCTGCTGCAAGGCGGTGCGCAAGGCCGGCAGCACGGCATCGATCGGTAATGAATTCATGGTAGCCCTCGAACAATCGGCCGAGTATAACGGCGAACCGAGCCTGCCTTATCATGGTCTTAGCTGCACCCTCCGGCATTTCGCCGGTAGCGGTGCGGCCTACTTTGCGGAGATTCACATGCGTATTCCTTCACGCCTTATCGGCGGTGCCGTGGTTGCTGCCCTGCTGACCCAGCTGACGGCTTGCGGCACCCTGTTCTTCCCCGACCGGCGCGGCCAGATCGAAGGCAAGGTCGACCCGGTGATCGTGGCGCTGGATGCCATCGGTATCCTGTTCTACGTGATCCCCGGGCTGATCGCCTTCGGCATCGACTTTGCCACCGGTGCCATCTACCTGCCCGGCGGCAAGACCGCCCAGGTCGACCCGCACACGCTGAACAAGGCCATCGCTGCCGATGGCAAGGTCGACAAGGTGCGCCTGCAGGCCATCCTGGAGAGCGAGCTGGGCCAGCGCCTGCCGCTGAACGACCCGCGCCTGATCCAGCACAAGGGCAGCGTTGAACAACTGGCGATGTACGGCCTCAAGCCCGCCGCCTGACCGCCCGCACAAGGACGACCGATGAACACCAGCGCCGAACACGCCCGCCTGCTGCGCCTGGCGACCAATGCCTCGCTCGGGGTCGCCAGCATCCTGATCGTGAGCAAGGCGGTGGCCTGGTGGCTCAGCGGCTCGGTCAGCCTGCTGGCCGGCCTGACCGACTCGATGCTCGACGGCGTGGCCTCGTTCCTCAACCTGCTGGCGGTGCGCTATGCCCTGCGCCCGGCCGATGACGATCATCGCTACGGGCACGGCAAGGCCGAGGCACTGGCCGGCATGGCCCAGGCACTGTTCATCGGGGTGAGCGCGGTACTGATCGGCGTACAGGCGGTCGAACGCCTGAAAAACCCCACGCCGCTGGGTGATGCCACGGTGGGCATTGTCGTGATGCTGCTGTCGCTGGGGCTGACCGTCGCCTTGCTGATGGTGCAGGCCAGGGTGGTGCGCCTCACCGGCTCGACCGCCGTGCGCGCCGACTCGCTGCACTACCGCTCCGACCTGCTGCTCAATGCCAGCATCCTGGTCGCGCTGGTGCTGGCGCGGTTCGGCTGGCCACAGGTGGATGCGTACTTTGGGCTGGGCATCGCGCTGTACATTCTATGGAGTGCCTTGCAGATCGCCCGTGAAAGCTCGGCCATCCTGATGGACAAGGAGCTGCCCGGCGAGGTGAGCGAGCAGATGATGACACTGGTGTGCGCGGTGCCTGGCGTGCAGGGCGCGCATGACCTGCGCACCCGGGTGTCGGGCAACCGCTGGTTCGTGCAGGTGGACCTGGAGCTGCCGGGCACCTTGACGCTGACCGAGGCCCACGTGCTGTGCGATGCGGCAGCGGCGGCGATCCGCCGGGAGTACCCCAAGGCCGAAGTGCTGGTGCATGCCGACCCGGTGGAGTGACACAGCAGCCCCTTCGCCGGCAAGGCCGGCGCCTACGGGATTCACGCTGTGCGTGTAGGAGCCGGCCTTGCCGGCGAAGCTGTTGCGCTTCAGTTGACGCTGTAACCGCGCCCGCTCAAACACGCCCCCAGCGCCCGTCGATAGGTGTCCGCCACCTGCGCCGCAGGCGCGTAGGTCGCCGATGCCGGGTCGAACCCGGTCTGCTGCACCGCCCAGCGGTGACACTGGTAGCGGTCCTGATCGACCTGCTGTGGCGACTGCCCGTTGGCCGGGTAGGCAATCACGTCATAGCCATTGCCCGGTTGCGCCGGCGCCGCAGCCACCGGCGGGCTTACCACCACATAGTCGCGGCTGTCGTCCAGGTACTGGTAATAGGTGCCTGCAGCCAGAAAGAACAGCGCACTGCCCACCCACACCTGCCGCGCATAGTCGGGCAGGTAGTTCACCCGTACCCCGTAAGGCGGCGCCACCACCACGTAATGCGGCCCCTGCGGGCGATACCAGTAGCCACCGGAATAGTAGTAGTCACTGCCACGATACGGCACGCGCCGGTACGGTTCCGGGAAGCGGTCTATGGTGTGCCCCGGCCGATACTGAGGCCCGGGGCCCCAGCCATTGCCGTGCCCTTCGCCAGGGCGCTGCCCCGGCCCGCCGGCCTGCCAGTGCTGATTGGCGTCATTGCGCCGCGGCACGTCCTGATAGTACCCCTGGCGTGGCGGCTGGGTCTGGCGAACCTCGTCCGGGCGCGCGTTGAGCGGCGAGGACGCAGGCGGGCGCTCGCCGCCATTGGGGTCCTGCTGTGGTCCGCGACGCTCGTCCTGGGCCTGTACGCCCAGGCTCAGGCAAAGCAGACCAACACCTGCCAACTGCCAGATGCGCGACTTCATGCTGTTTCTCTCCCGCTGGCATTCATGGCCTACTCTATCAGGCCGCCTGCCACGCGCCAGCAGGCGCCAGATGAAATTGCGGACATTAAAAAAGGGTGACCCTGAGGCCACCCTTCGAGATTTTCGTCCGTGCTCGGCGCTTGTGACGCCGGCTCACCTCACGCTGTCTTGTGAACAGTGTGCAGCCCGGGGGCCGAGCACAACCCGGTGGGGTTGCTGGCCGCAGCGCCCCTGATTGGGGCCGCCGCTGTGGACATGTGTCCGGGCAGTGATTCTGTTGACCATCATAGGCAAGCGCTGCGACAGAGGATTGCTAAAATTGCTCAACAAAACATTACTTGCGCAATTTTTAACTAAGGATTGATAATCCGCAGCAATCGAAACAGAAAAGGCTTCATTCATGAGCAAGCTCGACCGATACGACCTGAGCATTCTTGCCGAACTGCAGCGCGATGCGCGCATCTCCAACCAGGAACTGGCCGAACGGATCGGCCTGTCGCCCTCGCCCTGCTCGCGGCGGGTAAAGCAACTGGAGGACGATGGCTACATCTCGCGCCAGGTCGCCCTGCTCGACCGCAAGAAGCTGGGCCTGAGCCTCACCGCCTACGTGCTGATCGGCATGGACCGACACACCCCCGAGCGCTTCGAAACCTTCGAGGCCGCCATCCGCAGCCTGCCCCAGGTGCTGGAGTGCAGCCTGGTCACCGGCATGGATGCCGACTACCAGCTCAAGGTAGTGGTGCCAGACATGGACCACTACCAGAAGCTGCTGCTCGGCCACCTGACCCGCATCGAAGGCGTCACCAGCGTGCGTTCGAGCTTCGTGCTCAACCAGGTGCTGGCCAGCACCGAGCTGCCCCTTACGCACCTGCGTTAGTCAGCGCTGCGGGCCGGGCGTATAATCGCGCGCTTCAACCTGGCGGAGAAGATCGATGGATCCTGCGTTGTTCGAAGAATGGATGATGACCATCCTGGTCACCATCCTGATTGGTTTCATGGGTTTCATCGTCTGGGACCTGGCGAAAAAATCCAAGGCTGGCAAGTTCGGCACCTTCATCCTGTTTTTCGTGCTGGGCCTGGGCATTCTCGCCTTCGTCATCAAGAGCGTGGTCATCGGCTTCATCGAAGGCGTCTAGCGCCGCGCCGGCACCTCGCGCCAGCAGCCCTGGTCCAGCCCATCCAGGCTCCAGTCGCCGATCCGCACGCGCACCAGGCGCAGGGTCGGCAAGCCTACCGCCGCGGTCATGCGTCGCACCTGGCGGTTGCGCCCTTCCTTGATCACCAACTCCAGCCAGGCGGTCGGCACGCTCTTGCGAAAGCGTACCGGCGGGTTGCGCGGCCACAGTTGCGGCTCTTCCAGATGACGCGCCTGGGCCGGCAAGGTCATGCCGTCATTCAGTTGCACACCCTCGCGCAAGCGCTGCAGCTGCTCCTCGGTCGGCTCGCCCTCCACCTGTACCCAGTACGTCTTGGGCAACTTGTGCCTGGGGTCGGCAATGCGCGCCTGCAACTGGCCGTCATTGGTCAGCAGCAACAACCCTTCGCTGTCGCGGTCCAGACGCCCGGCCGGGTATACGCCCGGTACATCGATGAAGTCCTTGAGGGTGGCGCGGCCCTCGCCGTCGCTGAACTGGGTCAGCACGTCGAAGGGCTTGTTGAACAGGAGCAGGCGCGGCGCGGCCGGCGGCGCCTTGGCCTGGCGACGCGGGCCGGCGGGTTTGGCCGCGGCGGGCCGCGGCTTGGAACGGGGGGGTAACGGCATGGGGCCTCAGCGGAACGGCGGCTCGTCGAAACTGCGCAGTTTACGCGAGTGCAGCGAGTTCAGTTCGGTGCGCAGCAGGTCGAGCGCCGCAATACCTATCTTCAGGTGCTGGCTGACCGCCCGGTTGTAGAAGGCGTTGGCCGCCCCCGGCAGCTTGATCTCGCTGTGCAGCGGCTTGTCGGACACGCACAGCAAGGTGCCGTAGGGCACGCGCAGGCGGTAGCCCTGGGCGGCGATGGTGCCGCTTTCCATGTCCACTGCCACAGCCCGCGACAGGTTGATCAACGGGCGCTCCTGGGCCCAGCGCAGCTCCCAGTTGCGGTCGTCGTAGGTCAGCACGGTGCCGGTGCGCAGGCGCTTTTTCAGCTCGTCGCCACGTTCGCCGGTCACCTGCGCCGCCGCTTCCTGCAACGCCAGCTGCACCTCGGCCAGGGCCGGGATCGGAATATTGGGCGGCAGCACACGGTCAAGGATGCCGTCGCGGCGCATGTAGGCGTGGGCCAGCACGTAGTCGCCGATGGTCTGGGATTGGCGCAGGCCGCCGCAGTGGCCGATCATCAGCCAGCAGTGCGGGCGCAGCACCGCCAGATGGTCGGTGATGTTCTTGGCGTTGGACGGGCCCACGCCGATATTGACCAGGGTGATGCCATGGCCGTCGGCAGCAATCAGGTGATACGCCGGCATCTGGTAGCGGTGCCACACCACCCCGGCCACCAGCGCCTGTGCCTCGCCATTGTCCATGGCCTTTTCGATCACCACGTTGCCCGGCAGCACCATGCGCACGAAGCGCGGGTCTTGGCGCAGTTGCTCCAGGCCGTGGGTGATGAACTGGTCGACATAGCGGTGGTAGTTGGTGAGCAGGATCCATGGCTGCACATGCCGCCAGTCGCTGCCGGTGTAATGCACCAGCCGGCGCAGCGAGAAATCGACCCGCGCCGCGTCGAACAGCGCCAGCGGCAGCGGGTCGACGTTGGCCCAGTCGTACAGCCCGTCGGCGATGCCGTCGGTGGCCGCCGACAGGTCGGTGCTGGGGAACACCCGCGCCAGCGCCGCAGCGGTGATGCCGGTGCCGGCCAGTTCATCGCCCTGCTCGACCACATAGGGGTAGGGAATGTTCTGCTCGCTCAGCCCCACTTCGACCGTCACGGTAAAGTCGCGCATCAAGGGCCCGAGCTGCTCCAGCAGGTAGCCGCGAAACGCGGCCGGCTGAGTCACGGTGATGCTGTAGGTGCCCGGCAACTGAACCTTGGCGTAGGCCCGGGTGATCACCGGTACGTCACCCTGATACTGGTAGGTCAGGCGCAGTTCGGGGTAACGAAACTGCGCGCGCTCGGCCGCATTGGGCTCGGTGCGGTCCTTGAGGTAGCGCTTTAGCGCCTGGCTCAGTGCGGCGGTGGCGGATTCGTGCAAGGCGGCCAACTGGTCGACGGCTTGCTCGGCGGTTTCCACGACAACGAAGGTTTCATCGGTACGGCTCACAATGTACTTCCTGTCTGTCTGACATGCATGGGCCCATCTTGCCTATATCCGCCGGCAAAGGCACGCACGTTAGAGCGGCCAGTTCGGTGTGGCCCGCTGCACCAGCGCCGCCACGTCCGCCCCGCGCGGCAACGTGCCGTAGACCCGGCCGCTGCCGGACAGCCGGCTGCCGATGAAGGCGTCACTGACCGCCGCATTGCCGGCCTCCAGCAACAGCTTGGCCTGCACCGCCAGGGCGATGTCCTCGGTGAGCTGGCGGGCGCGGTACTGGATGTCGCCGGTATCGGCGAAGGCCGCCTTGAGGTTGCCGATGTGTGCGGCCAGACGCGGGTCGCCATGGCCATCGCCCAGCTCCGCAAACAGCGTGTCCAGTACACCGGGCTCCTTGGACAGGGCACGCAACACGTCCAGGCACTGCACGTTGCCCGAGCCTTCCCAGGTCGAGTTGACCGGGGCCTCGCGGTACAGCCGGGGCAGGATGCTCTCTTCCACGTAACCGGCGCCGCCCATGCATTCGGCGGCCTCGTTGATCATGGCCGGCGCGCGCTTGCAGATCCAGTACTTGCCCACCGCCGTCATCAGCCGCGCAAAGCGCGCCTGGTGCGGGTCGTCGGGCTGGTCCAGCGCATGCCCCATGCGCAGGCTCAGGGCCAGCGCCGCCTCGCTTTCCAGGGCCAGGTCGGCGAGCACGTTCTGCATCAATGGCTGCTCGGCCAGCACCCGGCCCCCGACCGTGCGGTGGGCGCAGTGGTGCGCGGCCTGGGTCAGGGCCTGGCGCATCAGCGCGCTGGAGCCGACCATGCAGTCGAAACGGGTCATGGCCACCATCTCGATGATGGTCGGCACGCCACGGCCTTCCTCGCCGATCATCCAGGCCAGGGCGCCGCGAAACTCCACCTCGCTGGACGCGTTCGAACAGTTGCCCAGCTTGTTCTTCAGGCGCTGGATATAGAACTGGTTGCGCGTGTCGTCCGGGCGATGGCGCGGCAGCAAAAAGCAGCTCAGGCCCTTGTCGGTCTGTGCCAGGGTCAGGAACGCGTCGCACATCGGTGCCGAACAGAACCACTTGTGGCCCACCAGCTCGTAGGCCTGGCCCGGCCCCGGCGCGCCCACCGGGTAGGCCCGGGTGGTATTGGCACGCACATCGGTACCGCCCTGCTTCTCGGTCATGGCCATGCCCAGCGTAACCCCCACCTTGTGCCGGTCGCCGACATTGCGCGGGTCGTAGGCGGTGGCCAGCACCTTGGGTACCCAGTACTCGGCCAGCTCCGGTTGCAGCCTGAGCGCCGGCACCGCGGCAAAGGTCATGGTCAGCGGGCAGCCGCTACCGGCTTCGGCCTGGCTGTGCAGGTAGGTCATCGAAGCACGGGCCACATGCGCACCGGCACGCGGCTCGGCCCAGGGCAGCGAGGGCAGGCCATGCTCGATGGCAGTCCGCATCAGCTCATGGTAGGCCGGGTGAAACTCCACCAGATCGATCCGATGCCCATAACGGTCATGGCTGCTGAACTGCGGCTTGTTCTGGTTGGCCAGAAAGCCTGCGGCCATCAGCGGCCCACCGGCCAGCGCGCCGTAGGCATCGATACGTGCCTCGGCCCAGCCTGCGCCGTAATGGCGCGACCATTGCTGCAGCGGCAGGTCGAGGCGATACAGATTGGCGCCGTCGAGGCTGGGCGGCTGGTTGGTGACTTCGTGGGTTTCGGCGTACTGGTGCAGGTTCATCGGGGGCTCCTGGCAGATCCGGACGTGACCCCAGTGAATCACGCCCCGCCCCCGGCTCAAAGTGACAAAAACGCCTAATCAGCCGCGATTTGCCCCGATCTGGGCGCCCCGGAAAACCCGCTGGGCACCCGGGCCGTCAGGGTCAGTTCGAAGCAACTGCCCTCGCCCGGGCTCGACTGATGGCTCAGCTGTGCATCGATCAACAGCGCCAACTTGCGACAGATCGACAGGCCAATGCCCAGGCCGCCGTACTCGCGGGTCATCGACCCATCGACCTGGAAGAAACGCTGGTAGGGCGCTGCCTCGTCCAGGCAGTGAAAGCCGATACCGCTGTCGCGCACACTGAAGGTCAGGCTCGCCTGATCGACGCCCATGGGCGTGGCCCGCACCTTGAGCAGCACGCCGCCGCGATGGGTGAACTTGAGCCCGTTGTCGAGCAGGTAGCTCAGGCACATGGCCAGCTTGCGCCGGTCGCCGTGGATCACATCCGGCAGATCCATGCCCGGGTCCAGGTTGAAGAACAGGCCCTTTTCCTGGGCCTTGGGCAGAAAGCGCACACGCAGTTCGTGAAGCAACCCATGCACGCTGAACAGCTCGGTCTGCACCTGCAGGCGTCCGGCCTTGAGCTCGGTGAGAATCAGGATGTCGTCGACCATGCGCATCATGTTCTGCGCGGCAGCGTTGGCGGTGTGCTGGTAGGGGGTACGCTCCTGCTCGCTGGTGGCCATCTGCATCAGTTCCAGCGAGCCGATCACACCGTTCATGGGGGTGCGCAGCTCATGGGTGACGGTGGCCAGGAACTCGTCCTTGAGGCGATTGCTGCGCGCCAGCTGCAGGTTGGCCTGCTCCAGTGTCAGCCCGGCCTCGCGCAGCGTGCGCGCCTGTTCTTCGCGCATGCTGTTGATGCGGTCGGCCAGGGCCAGCGACAACAGCCCCACCTCCAGCGCCGAACCGATCTGGCTGGCGTACATGGTCAGGAACACATTGGGCAGGTAGCCCAGCACCATCAGGGTGTTGACCAGCCCGCCGAGCAAAAAGGCCGACCAGGCGATGATGAAGTAGCGTGCCACGCGCATGCCGCGCCACCAGGCAAACAGCCCGGCGGCGAAGATGCTCACCGTGAACAGCAGCGCCAGCGCGGTAGCCAGGCGCAGGGCGATCCCGTAGTCCTGCGCCAGCGACATCACCATCACCAGCACCGAACAGGCCATCAGCCCCTGAAGGAAGCGGTCGAAGGCGCGGCTGTGGCTGGCCATCTGCAGGAAACTGCGCGCGAACTGGCAACCGAACAGGCCCGCGGCGCCGATGAACAACGGGGTGGCGGCGTTGGCCCACCACGGGTGGTCCGGCCAGAAGTACGCTACCCCGGCGCCATTGACCGAGACCTGGTACAGGCCGAACGAGGCGATGTAAAGGATGTAGTAGAGGTAGCTCCTGTCGCGCACACTGATGAAGATGAACAGGTTGTACACCAGCATCCCCAGCAGCACGCCGTAGATCAGCCCCAGCACATACAGCCGCGTGGGCTGCGCCTCCAGGTACGCATCGCTCGACCACAACGTCAGCGGCGCCTGTACCGAACCCTCGCTGTGCAGGCGCAGGTACAAAGTGGTCGCCTGGCCGGGGGCGAACGGCAGATTGAACAGGTAGTTGTTCTGGCGGATCTGGCGGCTGGCGTAGGGCAAGGCATCCCCGGTGCGCTGCGCCAGGTAGTAGTGCCCGGCGGCATCGGGCAGGTAGAGTTCCAGGTAATCGAGTGGCGGGTAGGCCAGTTCCAGCAACCAGTGACGTGGCGCGGCCTGGGCCGTGGCGGTGTAGCGCAGGTCGAGCCTGATCCAGAAGACCGAGGTCGAATAGCCGGCGTTGAGCACGTCGGCCTGGTGCGGCTCGAACCGGCTGGCGAAGTCCGGCGAGCTCACCTGGGCGATGCTGGCGCTGCCATCGGGGTCTTCATACACCTGCATCAGGCGGCCCAGCGGCAACTGCCGGGTGGTGTCGTCGAAATCGGCAGCGCTGGCCAACAGTGGCAAACAGCACAGCAAGAAAGTCAGCAAATTACGCATACAGCCCCGGCGTGGCATGTGCAGTCGCGTCGCGTTGGCCTCCTGTCCGTTTGAGGCGACGAAATCCGACAGTACCTGTTATCGATTGGCGAGCACTCTAGCATAGGTTCCCGGCGCTTCCAGCGGTGTTGTTTCAATTCAATTCAGAGGCTCTATCTCGCGGCTTTCAGCCTATATCAGAGAAGCAATCTGACCTGTCGATCAAAAACGCCGCCTGCCTGGAAGACCCGCCAAAAGCGTTTGGTGGTAAGCTCGCGCACCATGAATACCTACAGCTCCCGCCCCGTTGTCCTCTGTCTCTCCGGCCACGACCCCAGTGGCGGCGCCGGCTTGCAGGCAGATATCGAAGCCCTGATCGCTCAAGGTTGTCACGCCGCCCCGGCCGTCACCGCCCTGACCGTGCAGAATACCGTCAATGTCAGTGACTTCCGCGTGCTCGACCGCGAGTGGGTTCTGGCCCAGGCCAATGCCGTGCTGACCGACTCGACCGTCGCAGCGGTGAAGCTTGGCATGCTTGGCTCGCTGGCCATGGTCGACACCATCGTCGAACTGCTCAGCGCCCACCCGCACCTGCCGCTGGTGTGCGACCCGGTGCTGCGCGCCGGTGGCGGTGGTCGCCTGGGCAAGGACGAGGTCGGCTACGCCATGCGCGAACGCCTGCTGCCGCTGGCCACCATTGCCACGCCCAACCTGCCCGAGGCCCGCATCCTGGCCGAACTGCCCGAAGGCAGTGCCGATGAATGCGCCGAAAAACTGCTGCCATTCGTCAAGCACCTGCTGATCACCGGCGGCCACGGCGACGAACACGAAATTCACAACCGCCTGTACAGCCGCGACGGCGAGCACCACACCTGGACCTGCCAGCGCCTGCCGGGCGACTACCATGGCTCGGGCTGCACCCTGGCCAGCGCCCTGGCCGGACGCCTGGCCCTGGGCGAGCAGTTGCACAGCGCGGTACGCTCGGCGCTGGACTACACCTGGCGCACCCTGCGTGACGCCGAAAAACTCGGCCAGGGCCAGTACGTGCCACGCCGCCTGCCCCTGGATTTCTGTTCCTGACCGACCGCCCCGAGGCCTGCACGATGAAGTTACGTGGTTTGTATGCCATCACCGACAGCCAACTGTTGGCTGGCCGCTTTCTTGCCTATGTCGAAGCGGCCCTCGAAGGTGGCGTGACCCTGCTGCAATACCGCGACAAGAGCCAGGACCACGCACGTCGCCTGGGCGAGGCCGAAGCGCTCAAGGCCCTGTGCGAGCGCTACAACACCCGCCTGATCATCAATGACGATGCCGAGCTGGCCGCGCGCCTGGACGTCGGCGTGCACCTGGGCCAGACCGACGGCCCGCTGACCCCGGCGCGCACCCTGCTGGGGCGCAGCGCGATCATCGGCGCCACCTGTCACGCCCAGCTCGACCTGGCCGAGCAGGCGGCCCGCGAAGGCGCCGACTATGTCGCCTTCGGCCGCTTCTTCAACTCGGTCACCAAACCCGGCGCCCCGGCCTGCAACGTGCAACTGCTGGACGACGCCCGTGGCCGCATCAAATTGCCGATTGCCGTGATCGGCGGCATCACCCTGGACAACGCCGCACTGCTGGTCGCCCATGGCGCCGACCTGCTGGCGGTGATTCACGGCCTGTTCGGCGCCGACAGCACGGCCGAGGTCACTCGCCGCGCCCGCGCCTTCAACGCCCTGTTCGCATCTGCCTGAGAGAGCCCGACATGTCTCGTTCCGAAACCCTGTTTGCCAATGCCCAGAAGCACATCCCCGGTGGCGTGAACTCGCCCGTGCGTGCGTTCAAGAGCGTGGGCGGCACGCCGCTGTTCTTCAAGCACGCCGAAGGCGCCTATGTCACTGACGAAGACGACAAGCGCTATGTCGACTACGTCGGCTCGTGGGGCCCGATGATCCTCGGCCACAGCCACCCGGACGTGCTGGAGTCGGTGCGCAAGCAACTGGCCCACGGCCTGTCCTATGGCGCCCCGACCGCGATGGAAACCGAGATGGCCGACCTGGTCTGCTCGATCGTGCCATCGATGGAAATGGTGCGCATGGTCAGCTCCGGCACCGAAGCGACCATGAGCGCGATCCGCCTGGCCCGTGGCTTCACCGGTCGCGACAGCATCATCAAGTTCGAAGGCTGCTACCACGGCCACTCCGACAGCCTGCTGGTCAAGGCCGGCTCTGGCCTGCTGACCCAGGGCGTGCCAAGCTCGGCCGGCGTGCCGGCGGCGTTCGCCAAGCACACCCTGACCCTGCCGTTCAACGATATCGACGCGGTAGCGAAGATGCTCGGTGAAGTCGGCCAGGACGTGGCGTGCATCATTGTCGAGCCGGTGGCCGGCAACATGAACTGCGTGCCACCGGCGCCGGGCTTCCTCGAAGGCCTGCGCAGCCTGTGCGACCAGCACGGCGTGGTGCTGATCTTCGACGAAGTGATGACCGGTTTCCGCGTGGCCCTGGGCGGCGCCCAGGCGCACTACGGCGTAACCCCGGACCTGTCGACCTTCGGCAAGATCGTTGGTGGCGGCATGCCGGTGGGCTGCTTCGGCGGCAAGCGCCACATCATGGAACAGATCGCGCCGCTGGGCCCGGTGTACCAGGCCGGCACCCTGTCGGGCAACCCGCTGGCCATGGCCGCGGGCCTGACCACCCTCAAGCTGATCAGCCGTCCGGGCTTCCATGACGAGCTGAGCGCCTTCACCAGCCGCCTGCTCGATGGCCTGCAGCAGCGCGCCGATGCGGCCAGCGTGCCGTTCGTCACCACCCAGGCCGGTGGCATGTTCGGCCTGTACTTCAGCGGCGCCGACGACATCGTCACCTTCGACGACGTGATGGCCAGCGATGCCGAGCGCTTCAAGCGCTTCTTCCACCTGATGCTCGAAGGCGGCGTTTACCTGGCGCCGAGCGCATTCGAAGCCGGCTTCACCTCCATCGCCCACGGCGAGACCGAGCTGAAAATCACCCTGGATGCCGCCGAGCGGGCCTTCGCCAAGCTGTGAAACCGCTTCGCCGGCCAGGCCGGCCCGTGCAGGTTGCATGCAATCTCATGCAATCTGCACGGGCCGGCCTGGCCGGCAAAGACGCCAGAACAGCCACCGCAAGCCTCCCCGCCTTCCTCCCTCGGCAGAAAATCGAGTAAAGACTTTGTAAGGTGGGCGCTGCTTATCCCATAATGTGCCACCAGACACATTGGCCGCAGCTTTGCAGAGGTAAGTCGATCACCATGAACCGCGCCGGCCGCGCCCTCGCACTGGGCTGCCTGTTGCTACTTCAGCCCCTGCTGGCCACCGCAGGCGGTAACTCGTTGCTGATCCCGGCAGCAGGCCGCTGCACCCTCAATACGCCTGCCGACGAACTGCAACAGGCCCTGGCCAGCTGCCAGCAGGCCGCGCAGTCCGGCGACGCACAGGCGCAGTACGAGCTGGGCGAGTTCTATTACGACGGCAAGAACGCCCCGCAAGACCTGAACAAGGCACTCAACTATTTCGAGCAGGCCTCGCTGCAAGGCCACGCCGAAGCGCAATATCGCCTGGGCAGCATGTTCTTTCGCGGCGAAGGCGTCGCCGCCAACAACGTGCAGGCCTATATCGTGCTGAAGATGGCCGCGGTGAACGGCGCCGAAGACGCGCTGGACATGGCCGACGAAGTGTCTGCAAAAATGCAGCGCGACGAACTGGAGATGGCCACCCAGGTGCTCGGTCAGATCTTTCGCAAGTACCTGCTGGAGCTGCAGACCGTCGACGGTCGCACCCCCTTCGCACCCCTTCCGTAACGCAGCCGTTACTTCTCGGGCATCGGCATCGGGAACGGCATCACGTTGCTGACGCCACGGGCTTCACTGACCTTCGGCGTGCCCAGGCGCTCGACCTCGTCGATGCGCACGATCGAATGCATGGGCACGAAGCTGCGCACCACACCCTCGAACTGAGCCTTGAGCTTCTCCTCGCTCGGGTCGACAACGACCTGAGTGCGCTCGCCGAACACGAATTCCTCGATCTCCAGAAAACCCCACAGGTCACTCTGGTAGATCTGTTTGGCGTACATCTCGAACACCTGGCCCTGGTTGAGAAAGATGACTTTGTAGATGGGAGCTTCGCGTTTGGTCATTGGGGGCTGGAACAGTCACAGGGGGAAATAAGCCGCAAACTATAACATAGCCGCCCGAACGACAGCGCTAGGAACCCTCGACCACGCGCCCTATAATGCGCGGTTCTTTGAATCACCTGATGATCACGCATGGCCAAGAAGCTCTATATCGAAACCCATGGCTGCCAGATGAACGAGTATGACAGCTCGCGCATGGTCGACCTGCTGGGTGAACATCAAGCGCTGGAGGTGACCGAGCGGGCCGAAGACGCCGATGTCATCCTGCTCAACACCTGCTCGATCCGCGAACGGGCCCAGGACCGCGTCTACTCCCAGCTCGGCCGCTGGCGCGAGCTCAAGGACGCCAAGCCCGACATGGTGATCGCCGTGGGCGGTTGCGTGGCCAGCCAGGAAGGTGATTCGATCCGCAAGCGCGCGCCCTATGTCGACGTGGTGTTCGGCCCGCAGACCCTGCACCGCCTGCCCGAGATGATCGACGCGGCGCGCACCACGCGCCTGCCGCAAGTCGACGTGTCGTTCCCCGAGATCGAGAAGTTCGACCACCTGCCCGAACCGCGTATCGACGGCCCCACCGCCTACGTGTCGGTGATGGAAGGCTGCAGCAAGTACTGCACCTTCTGCGTGGTGCCCTATACCCGCGGCGAAGAGGTCAGCCGCCCGTTCGACGACGTGCTGGCCGAGATCATCCACCTGGCCGAGAACGGCGTGCGTGAAGTCACCCTGCTGGGCCAGAACGTCAACGGCTACCGGGGCCAGACCCACGACGGTCGCGTGGCCGATCTCGCCGAGCTGATCCGGGTGGTGGCGGCCGTCGACGGCATCGACCGCATCCGCTACACCACCTCGCACCCGCTGGAGTTCTCCGACAGCCTGATCCAGGCACACGCCGAGGTGCCGGAGCTGGTCAAGCACCTGCACCTGCCGGTGCAGTCGGGCTCGGACCGCGTGCTGGCGGCGATGAAGCGCGGGCACACAGTGCTGGAGTACAAGTCCAAGCTGCGCAAGCTCAAGGCGGCGGTACCGGGCATCTGCATCAGTTCCGACTTCATCATCGGCTTCCCCGGCGAAACCGAGAAAGACTTCGAGAACACCATGAAGCTGGTGGCCGAGGTCGGCTTCGACTTCTCCTACTCGTTCATCTACAGCCCGCGTCCGGGCACCCCGGCCTCCGACCTGCCGGACGACACCCCCGAGGCGCTGAAGAAGGAACGCCTGGCTGCACTGCAGCACCGCCTGGACCACCAGGGCTTCGAGATCAGCCGACAGATGGTCGGCACCCTGCAGCGCATCCTGGTAACCGACTATTCGCGACGCGACCCGGGGCAGTTGCAGGGGCGCACGGAGAATAACCGTATCGTCAACTTCCGCTGCGACAATCCCACGCTGATCGGCCAGTTCGTCGACATCCATATCGACGATGCACGGCCACATTCGCTGTTCGGTTCGCTGGTGCAATAAGGGCCTGTGCCGGGCCCGACGAGCGGCCCGGCGACCCTTGATCGTTTCAGCGCTTTCACCGTAGCGCGGGTGGGGTTATCCTTGAATTCATCCAAATTGCCGTAGGGCGGCTAAAAACGACCTTGAACGCACCCATAGAACCTCATCGCTTCATCCTCGAGCCCTTCGAGGCTCATCGCTTCGCCAACCTGTGCGGGCAGTTCGACGAGCACCTGCGCCTGATCGAACAGCGCCTGGCCATCGAGATCCGCAACCGCGGCAATCAGTTCGAACTGATCGGCGAACCCAAACTGACCTCCTCTGCCGAGCAGCTGCTGCGCCGTCTCTACCGCGAGACCAAGGCCACCGAGCTGTCCCCGGAAATGGTCCACCTGTTCCTGCAGGAATCGGCCGTTGAAGCGCTGGAGAACCCGGCAGTCAACGAAGTCAGCGTTTCGCTGCGCACGCGCAAGGGCATGATTCGCCCACGCGGGCTCAACCAGCAGCGCTACGTGAAGGAAATCCTCGGCAACGACATCAACTTCGGTATCGGCCCTGCCGGTACCGGCAAGACCTACCTGGCCGTGGCCTGCGCGGTCGACGCGCTGGAGCGTGAACAGGTACGTCGCATCTTGCTGGTACGCCCGGCAGTCGAGGCCGGTGAGAAGCTCGGCTTCCTGCCCGGCGACCTGGCCCAGAAGATCGACCCGTACCTGCGCCCGCTGTACGACGCCCTGTACGAGATGCTCGGCTTCGAACACGTGGCCAAGCTGATCGAACGCCAGGTGATCGAGATCGCCCCGCTGGCCTACATGCGCGGCCGCACCCTGAACAACAGTTTCATCATCCTCGACGAGAGCCAGAACACCACCGTCGAGCAGATGAAGATGTTCCTCACCCGTATCGGCTTCGGTTCCACTGCCGTGATCACCGGTGACATCACCCAGGTCGACCTGCCGCGCGGCACCAAGTCGGGCCTGGCCCACGTCATCAGCGTGCTCAAGGACGTGCCGGGCATCAGCTTCACCCATTTCCAGCCCAAGGACGTCGTGCGCCACCCGTTGGTCCAGCGCATCGTCGAAGCCTACGAGCGCTTCGAGAATGCACAGGCGGGCCCGACCGAAGGCAAACCGCACGATGCTTGAGCTCGATCTGCAACTGGCCACCCAGGCAAGCGCCCCGAGTGAAGAACAGTTCCGCCAATGGTGCGCCCTGGCCCTGCGCCAGCGCAGTGCCGATTCGGAACTGACCATCCGCCTGGTCGACGAAGCCGAAGGTCGCGAGCTGAACCACACCTGGCGGCACAAGGACTACGCCACCAACGTGCTGTCCTTCCCGGCCGATGTGCCCGACGACCTGCTCGACATCCCGCTGCTGGGCGACCTGGTGATCTGCGTGGCGGTGGTGGAGCGCGAGGCCGCCGAGCAGGGCAAAGCCCTCGAAGCCCACTGGGCCCACCTGGTCATCCACGGTTGCCTGCACCTGCTGGGCTACGACCACATCGACGACGATGAGGCCGAGGAAATGGAAGCACTGGAACGAACGTTGCTTGCCGAACTGGGTCACCCCGACCCGTACGCCGACGACGAACACGACGCACCCCACACTGATATCTGCAAGGATCACGAGTAACCGCCATGAGCGAAGATCGATCGAGCAACGGGCAAAAGTCCTGGCTGGGCAAACTGACCCAGGCTTTTGCCCATGAGCCGAAAAACCGCCAGGAGCTCCTCGAGCTGCTGCGCGAAGCGCACCAGAACAAGCTGCTCGACAGCGAGGCCCTGACCATCGTCGAAGGTGCGATCCAGGTCGCCGACCTGCAGGTGCGCGACATCATGGTGCCGCGCTCGCAGATGATCAGCATCAAGGCGTCGCAGACCCCGCGCGAGTTCCTGCCGGCAGTGATCGACGCCGCGCATTCGCGCTACCCGGTGGTCGGCGAGAGCCACGACGATGTGCTTGGCGTATTGCTGGCCAAGGACCTGTTGCCGCTGATCCTCAAGGAGAACGGCGACAGCTTCAACATCAAGGACCTGCTGCGCCCGGCCACCTTCGTGCCCGAGTCCAAGCGCCTGAACGTGCTGCTGCGCGAGTTTCGCGCCAACCACAACCACATGGCCATCGTCATCGACGAATACGGCGGCGTGGCGGGCCTGGTGACCATCGAGGACGTGCTGGAGCAGATCGTCGGCGACATCGAGGACGAGCATGACGTCGAGGAAGACAGCTACATCAAGCCGCTGCCCAGCGGCGACTTCCTGATCAAGGCCCTGACGCCGATCGAGAACTTCAATGCATTCTTCGACAGCGAGTTCTCCGACGACGAGTTCGACACCGTCGGCGGCCTGGTCATGAGCGCCTTCGGCCACCTGCCCAAGCGCAACGAAACCACCGAAATCGGCCCGTACCGCTTTCGCATCCTCAATGCCGACAGCCGCCGGATTCACCTGCTGCGCCTGACCCCCATCACCCGTTAAGGACAACCATGCGCTGGATCACCCGCCCCGGCTGGCCCGGTAACCTGCTGGCCGTGGCGGCCGGCGCCCTCACCCCGCTGAGCCTGGCCCCGTTCGATATCTGGTCGCTGTCGCTGCTGTCGCTGGCGCTGTTCTACCTCGGCCTGCGCGAGCTGAGCCCGCGCCAGGCGCTGTGGCGCGGCTGGTGCTACGGCTTCGGCCTGTTCGGTGCCGGCACCTGGTGGATCTACGTCAGCATCCACGACTACGGCGGCGCCTCGGCGCTGCTGGCCGGCGGCCTGATGCTGCTGTTCTTCGCCGCCATCGCGTGGTTTTTCGCCCTGCCGGCCTGGCTGTGGGCGCGCTGGCTGCGCCGCCCTGAAGCACCGCTGGCCGACGCCCTGTGCTTTGCCGCCCTGTGGGTGGGCCAGGAGGCGTTCCGCGGCTGGTTTCTCACCGGTTTCCCGTGGCTCTATGCCGGCTACAGTCAGCTGGACGGTCCGCTGGCGGGCCTGGCTCCGCTGGGCGGCATGTGGCTGGTGTCCTTCACCTTGGCCCTGACCGCCGCCCTGCTGTGCAACCTGCATCGCCTGCGCGAGCGCAAGGGCTTCATGGCCATCGGCGCGCTGCTGCTGTTCGCCCCGTGGATCATCGGCCTGGCGCTCAAGGGCCATGCCTGGACCGTGCCTTCGGGCGAGCCGCTGAAGGTCGCGGCAATCCAGGGCAACATCGAGCAGGAACTGAAGTGGGACCCCGAGCAGCTCAACCGGCAACTGGCGCTGTACCGCGACATGAGCTTCAGTTCCCGGCCCGTGGACCTGATCGTGTGGCCCGAAACCGCAGTGCCGGTGCTCAAGGAGCAGGCCCAGGGCTACCTGGACATGATGGGCAGCTTCGCCACTGACCGGCATTCGGCGCTGATCACGGGTGTGCCGGTACGTGAGGTGGTGCACCAGCAGCGGCGCTACTACAACGGCATCACCGTGGTCGGCGAGGGTGACGGCACCTACCTCAAGCAGAAGCTGGTGCCCTTTGGCGAGTACGTGCCCCTGCAGGACATGCTGCGTGGCCTGATCGCCTTCTTCGACCTGCCGATGTCGGACTTCGCCCGCGGCCCCGAAGACCAGGCCATGCTGCAGGCCAAGGGTTACCACCTGGCGCCGATGATCTGCTACGAAGTGGTCTACCCGGAACTGGCCGCCAGCCTTGCCGCCAAGAGCGACATCCTGCTGACCATCAGCAACGACACCTGGTTCGGCAAGTCGATCGGCCCCATCCAGCACCTGCAGATGGCGCAGATGCGCGCGCTGGAAGCCGGGCGCTGGATGATCCGCGCCACCAACAACGGCGTCACCGGCCTGATCGACCCGTTCGGCAAGATCACCGCGCAGATTCCGCAGTTCGAACGCGGCATCCTCTACGGTGAAGTGGTGCCGATGCAGAAACTCACGCCCTACCTGCACTGGCGCTCCTGGCCGCTGACCCTCCTGTGCCTGGGCCTGTTCGGCTGGGCCCTGCTGGCCAGCCGCATTGCCAAGACGGTCTAGTAGAACAGGCGATAACCCAGCAGGCCGACTGCTTCGTTGAGCAGTTGGCCGCTCTGCCACATGGCGCGGCTCTCGGGCATCCAGCCGCCGAACGGGCGTGCATAGGCATGCCCCAGATAGCCAACCGGCGCCGCCACCACGTCGAACCCCGCCTGTTCGAAACTCCACACCGAACGCGGCATGTGCCAGGCCTGGGTGACCACCACCACACGCTTCACGCCCTGCGGCAACAGCAGCGCGGCGCTCATCTGGGCGTTCTCCCAGGTGGTACGGCTCTGCTCTTCGAGCCAGCGTACCGGCACGTCGAAATCGCGCTGCAACGAATCGGCCATCAATCGCGCCTCGCTCGGCGGCGTACCGTAGTGCAGCCCACCGCTGGTCAACAGCGGCAGGCCGCTGGCCTTGGCCAGTTGCGCCGCGTAGCGCATGCGCTCCAGTGCCACGCCGGTGGGCTGGTCGGCCCCACCCCAGGCCGGATCACCGCGCTCGCGCCCGGCGCCCAGCACTACGATCGCGTCGGCCTGGCCGGCCAGCGCCTGCCACTGCTGCGGCGCAAGCGGCGGCACACGCTCCAGCTGGCGCGCCGCGAACTCCACCACCACCGGCAGGCTCATCAGCCACAGCCCGCCCAGGCCGGCGATGAAACACAACAGCGAGGTACGCGGCCAGGACCGGCGCAGCCACCACGCTGCCAGCAGCAGCAACAGCAGCACGCCGGGCGGCAGAATCAGTTGTTTGATGAAATAGCGAAATGGCATCAGGCACCTCCATGGATGCCCAAGGCTACAGACAAACGGCGCCTGGCAACAATGCCGCCAGGCGCCGATCAATGGGAATCATGGTGCCAGTGGCGCACTCCGCCTGCGCCTGATTGTGCCCGGCAACTGCCTATCTATTTGCAGTGCAGCTTTCCGGGCTTTGCCGTGTGGGTGGAACGCGCCGCCTGCTTGAGCCAGACGACCTTGGCCCTGGACGGCGGCTGCGCTTGCTGCATCGCTTCGGCACGACCCGGCGCCCCCTCCGGCAACGACGCCAGATAGGCCCTGATCACGTCGAATTCGGCGCGGCTCAGGCCACGCAGTTCCAGTTCGGCAGGCATTTCATCACGCAATCGAGCGGCCGTACGGGCGACATCCAGGGCAAGCCCCAGGCGATCGAGCAACCGCTCGTAAATCTCCGGCTTCAGTGGTTCCAGCTGCGACTCTCCCATCCGTTCACCTCATTGAAGATAAGATTCATCTCCCCCCACACGTCAGCTTAGCGGCACTCCCAAAACCAGCCCGTTGCCGCGACCAACGGAACGCCGGCCGATCCGGTGCAATCAGGGTTTCCCACGATGGACGGGGGTCATGTATGCTACGGCGTTCACTCTTGACACCGGATTGCCGGGCACAACGGTTTTGAACCAGCCTGGATAAGGTCTCCCATTTCTCAGCGCAAAGTAGCCATGCACGAACTCTATCAGCCCCGCGAAATCGAAGCCGCCGCCCAGTCTTACTGGAACGAGCACCACTCTTTTGACGTCAGTGAACAGCCAGGCAAGGACACCTACTACTGCCTGTCGATGTTCCCTTACCCAAGCGGCAAGCTACACATGGGGCACGTGCGCAACTACACCATAGGCGACGTGATCGCGCGCTACCAGCGCATGCTCGGCAAGAACGTCCTGCAGCCAATGGGCTGGGACGCCTTCGGCATGCCGGCGGAAAACGCCGCGATGAAGAACAACGTGGCACCGGCCAAGTGGACCTACGAAAACATCGATTACATGAAGACCCAGCTCAAGAGCCTGGGCCTGGCGATCGACTGGACCCGCGAGATCACCACCTGCAAGCCGGACTACTACCGCTGGGAGCAGTGGCTGTTCACCCGCCTGTTCGAAAAGGGCGTGATCTACCGCAAGAACGGCACCGTGAACTGGGACCCGGCCGACCAGACCGTACTGGCCAACGAGCAGGTCATCGACGGCCGTGGCTGGCGTTCCGGCGCGCTGATCGAAAAGCGCGAAATCCCGATGTACTACTTCAAGATCACCGCCTACGCCGACGAGCTGCTGGAAAGCCTCGACGAGCTGCCGGGCTGGCCTGAACAGGTCAAGACCATGCAGCGCAACTGGATCGGCAAGTCGCGCGGCATGGAAGTGCAGTTCCCCTACGACCAGGCCAGCATCGGCGAAGCGGGCACGCTGAAAGTCTTCACCACCCGCCCCGACACCCTGATGGGCGCCACCTACGTGGCAGTGGCCGCAGAGCACCCGCTGGCGACCCTCGCAGCCAAGGGCAACCCTGAGCTGCAGGCGTTCATCGACGAGTGCAAGAGCGGCAGCGTTGCCGAAGCCGACGTCGCCACCCAGGAGAAGAAGGGCCTGGCCACTTCGCTGCTGGTCGAGCACCCGCTGACCGGCGAGAAGCTCCCGGTGTGGGTCGCCAACTACGTGCTGATGCACTACGGCGACGGCGCAGTCATGGCCGTACCGGCCCACGACGAACGCGACTTCGAGTTCGCCACCAAGTACAAGCTGCCGATCAAGACCGTGGTGCGCACCAGTGCCGGCGATCAAGTGGGCAGCGAATGGCAGGCCGCCTACAACGAGCACGGCCAGCTGATCAACTCCGGCGCGTTCGACGGCCTGGACTTCCCCGGCGCCTTCGATGCCATCGAAGCCGCCCTGATCACCAAGGGCCTGGGCCAATCCCGCACCCAGTTCCGCCTGCGCGACTGGGGCATCAGCCGCCAGCGCTACTGGGGCTGCCCGATCCCGATCATCCATTGCGACGCCTGTGGCGACGTACCGGTGCCGGAAGACCAACTGCCGGTCATCCTGCCGGAGAACGTGGTTCCGGACGGCGCCGGCTCGCCGCTGGCGCGCCTGCCTGAATTCTACGAATGCAGCTGCCCGAAATGCGGCCAGCCGGCCAAGCGCGAAACCGACACCATGGACACCTTCGTCGAGTCGTCCTGGTACTTCGCCCGTTATGCCTCGCCCAACTACGACCAGGGCCTGGTCGACCCTAAGGCGGCCAACCACTGGCTGCCGGTCGATCAATACATCGGCGGTATCGAGCACGCGATCCTGCACCTGCTGTACGCGCGCTTCTTCCACAAGCTGATGCGCGACGAAGGGCTGGTCACCTCCAACGAGCCGTTCAAGAACCTGCTGACCCAGGGCATGGTCGTGGCCGACACCTACTACCGTGTCGCCAGCAACGGCGGCCAGGACTGGTTCAACCCGGCCGACGTCGAAGTCGAGCTGGATGCCAAGGGCAAGGCCATCAGTGCACGCCTGAAGACCGACGGCCTGCCGGTGATCATCGGTGGCACCGAAAAGATGTCCAAGTCCAAGAACAACGGCGTCGACCCGCAATCGATGATCGAAGCCTACGGTGCCGACACCTGCCGCCTGTTCATGATGTTCGCTTCGCCGCCCGACATGAGCCTGGAGTGGTCCGACTCCGGCGTCGAGGGTGCCAACCGCTTCCTGCGCCGCGTCTGGCGCCTGGCCCAGGCCCACGTTGGCCAGGGTCTGCCGGGCAAGCTGGAGCTGGGCAACCTGAACGACGCACAGAAGCTGGTACGCCGTGCCACCCATTCGGCGATCCGCCAGGCCAGCATCGACGTGGGCCAGCACAACAAGTTCAACACCGCCATCGCCCAGGTGATGACCCTGATGAACGTGCTGGAAAAGGCCTCGCAAGCCACCGACCTGGACCGTGCACTGATCCAGGAAGGCCTGGAGACCGTGGCCCTGATACTGGCGCCGATCACCCCGCACATCAGCCACGAGCTGTGGCAGCGCCTGGGCCACACCCAGGCCATCATCGATGCCGGCTGGCCGGCGGTCGACGAAAGCGCGCTGGTGCAGGACACCCTCGAACTGGTCATCCAGGTCAACGGCAAACTGCGCGGGCACATCGAAATGCCGGCCGGCGCCAGCCGTGAAGAAATCGAGGCCGCCGCGCGCAGCAACGAGAACGTGCTGCGTTTCACCGAAGGCCTGAGCATCCGCAAGGTCATCGTGGTACCTGGCAAGCTGGTCAATATCGTCGCCAACTGAGAGCAACGGGCGCCTTGATGGCGCCCGCACCGCCTACAAGGTTCAAGGGAGCAACAAGATGATCAAACGCAATCTGCTGGTGATGGGCCTGGCGGTCCTGCTCAGCGCCTGCGGTTTCCAGCTGCGTGGCACCGGTGTCACCGAGCTGAGCCTCAAGGAAATCGACCTGAGCGCGCGCAATGCCTATGGCGAAACCGTGACCCAGCTGCGCCAGGTACTGCAAACCAGCGGCGTCAACGTGCACACAGGTGCGCCGTACAAGCTGATCCTGACCAACGAACAGGAAAACCAGCGCGCGGCCAGCTATGCCGGCGCCGGCCGTTCGGTGGAGTACGAGCTGACCACCGAGCTTAGCTACGAGATCAAGGGCCTGGACAACCTGAGCCTGCTGAACGACAAGATCGAAGTGCAGAAGGTCTACGTGCACGACAGCAACAACCTGACCGGTTCCGATCAGGAAGCCGGCCAGATCCGTGACGAGATTCGTCGCGAGCTGGTACAGCGCATGGTGCTGCGCCTGCAGCAACTGACCCCCGAGCAGCTCGACAGCCTGCAACAGCAGGCCGATGAGCGGGCTAAGGCCGAAGCCCAGGCGCTTGAAGCTGCACGCCGTGCCCAAGATGCAACCCCCCAGCAATCGCCGCTGGAACTGCCGGCCAACTGAGCCTGAACGGGGCGCTTCGGCGCCCCGTCTATCTGTCCTATGAAGCTCACACCTGCCCAACTGCCCAAACACCTGCAAGGCAACCTCGCACCGGTCTACGTGATCAGTGGCGACGACCCGTTGCTGTGCCAGGAAGCCGCCGATGCGGTGCGCCTGGCGGCTCGCCAGCAAGGGTTCGACGAACGCCAGGTGTTCAGCGCCGACGCCAACTTCGACTGGGGCACCCTGCTGCAGGCCGGTGCCAGCCTGTCGCTGTTCGCGCAAAAGCGTGTGCTGGAGCTGCGCCTGCCATCGGGCAAGCCCGGCGACAAGGGCGCGGCGGCACTGATCGAATACTGTGCGCGCCCGGCCGACGACACCCTGCTGCTGATCAGCCTGCCCAAGCTTGATGGCAGCGCGCAGAAGACCAAGTGGGGCAAGGCCCTGATCGAAGGCCAGCAGGTGCAGTTCGTGCAGATCTGGCCGGTCGACACCCAGCAGCTGCCGCAATGGATCAACCAGCGCCTGGCCCAGGCCGGGCTCTCGGCCCAGCGTGATGCGGTAGAGCTGATCGCCGCACGGGTCGAAGGCAACCTGCTGGCCGCAGCGCAGGAGATCGAAAAGCTCAAGCTGCTGGCCGACGGCAACACGATCACGGTGGAAACCGTGCAGGCAGCAGTGGCCGACAGTGCACGTTTCGACGTGTTTGGCCTGGTCGATGCGATCCTCAACGGCGAGGCCGCGCATGCGCTGCGCATGCTCGAGGGGCTGCGCGGCGAAGGGGTCGAGCCACCGGTGATCCTCTGGGCACTGACGCGCGAGCTGCGTGTACTGGCCGGCCTGGCCCAGCAGTTCGCCCAGGGCGTGCCGCTGGACAAGGCGTTCAGCCAGGCTCGCCCGCCAGTGTGGGACAAGCGCAAGCCGTTGATGAGCAAGGCCCTGCAGCGTTACTCGGCGCAACGCTGGGCGCAGCTGCTGCAGGATGCCCAGCGCATCGATGCGCAAATAAAGGGCCAGGCCCAGGGCTCGCCCTGGGTGAGCCTGTCGCGGCTGTCGCTGTTGATGGCGGGTCAGCGGCTGGCATTGCCTGCCGAGTAACCCCCCTGACGGTCAGCACCGGCGAAGCTTCTGGGGGCCGCTGCGCAGCCCATCGCCGGCAATGCCGGCTCTGCCCTTGCCTGCGAGGGGTTCAGCGCCTATATTGCGCCCACACCCATCTGAGCAGGACCTCTGCCATGAGCAAAAAGCCCGCAAAGCACCGGCCCAACAAGGCCAAATCGATCATCGCCCAGCCCTTGTTCCGCAGCCGTCAGGAACCCGCCGGCAAAGGCAAAGGCAGCTACCGCCGCGAAGCCTTCCAATCGAGAGATTGGGAGGCTTCTCACTTTTTGGCCGCATGAAAGCAAGAAACCCACAGGCATGATATGGTCGTCACCTGACCTGAAATACCTGGACCCATGCATGCCCTTATGCCCCTCCCGTCGCCGGCAACTTCGCCAGCTGACCGCAGCTTCCAGCCTTATCCTGCTCGTCGCCTGTGCCGAGCAACCTACCGTCGCCGACACCCTGCCCCTGGCTCCCGCGCAACCTGCCCCGGTGGTCACCCTGCCCACCCCGAACACCGACGCCAGCCCGGAAATCCAGCCCCTGCAGACCTTTGCCCAATGGCAAGCCGGCTTTCGTCAGCAGGCCCTGCAGGCCGGCATCGCCCCGGCCACCTTCGACCGCGCGTTCATCGGAATCACCCCCGACATGGACGTGATCAAGGCCGACCGCAGCCAACCCGAATTCACCCGGCCGGTGTGGGAATACCTCGAGGGCGCGCTGTCGCCCCTGCGCGTTCGCAACGGCAAGAAGCTGCTCGACCAGCATGCCGTCCTGCTCAGCCAGCTGGAGCAACGCTATGGCGTGGACCGCAGCGTACTGGTGTCGGTATGGGGCATGGAGAGCAACTTCGGCCAGTTCCAAGGCAGCAAGTCGGTGATCCGCTCCCTGGCCACCCTGGCCTATGAAGGACGCCGCCCGGCATTTGCCCAGGCGCAGCTGATCGCGGCCCTGCAGATCCTGCAGAACGGCGATATCCAGCCCGAGGCCATGCTGGGTTCGTGGGCCGGCGCAATGGGCCAGACCCAGTTCATCCCGACCACCTACAACACCCACGCCGTGGACTTCGACGGCGACGGTCGTCGCGACATCTGGAAGAGCTCGGCCGATGCGCTGGCCTCCACCGCGCACTACCTGCAGAGCTCCGGCTGGAAACGTGGCGAGCCCTGGGGCTTCGAAGTCCAGGTGCCAGGCAGCTTCGACTACTGGCTGGCCGATGGCAGCCTGCGCAAGAGCGTGGCCGAGTGGCAGCAACTGGGTGTGACCCTGCCAGCCGGTGCCCGTGCCCCGGCCGGTACCGAACAGCTCTCGGCCGCCCTGCTGCTGCCGGCGGGCGCCCGTGGCCCGGCATTCCTGGTGCTGGACAACTTCCGCGCGATCCTCAAGTACAACAACTCGTCGTCCTATGCGCTGGCCGTAAGCCTGCTGGCGGAACGCTTCGACAACTCGGGCTTCATTCGCGGGTCGTGGCCCAAGGATGACCTGCCGCTGAGCCGCAGCGAGCGGATCGAGCTGCAGCAACTGCTCAGCGCCAACAATTATGACGCGGGCACCGCAGACGGGATCATCGGCGCCAACACGCGCAAGGCCATCCGCAGTGCGCAGCAGGCGCAGGGCTGGCCGGCCGATGGATACCCGACGCACAAGTTGCTGGAAAGCCTGCGCAAGCGCTGACAGCGCGACAGCAGGGCCGGCTCCCACAGCGGTAGGAGCCGGCCTTGCCGGCGAAGAAGCCAGTGAAGCCATCAACAAAAAGGCCCCCGTACCATCGCTGGTACGGGGGCCTTTTTTCAGCCAGTCACACGCCGGTCACAGCTTGATCTTGGCCTCGTGCGCCTGTTGGTCGGCATGGTACGACGAACGCACCAGCGGGCCCGAGGCGACGTTCTTGAAGCCCATCTTGTAGCCTTCCTCGGCGAACCAGGCGAAGGTGTCCGGGTGCACGAAACGCTGCACCGGCAAGTGGCTGCGCGATGGCTGCAGGTACTGGCCCAGGGTCAGCATGTCGATGTTGTGCTCGCGCATGCGATGCATCACCTCGATCACTTCCTCGTCGGTCTCGCCCAGGCCCAGCATCAGGCCGGACTTGGTCGGTACGTGCGGCACCAGCTCCTTGAACTTCTGCAGCAGGGTCAGCGACCACTGGTAGTCCGAACCCGGACGCGCGGCCTTGTACAGGCGTGGCACGGTTTCCAGGTTGTGGTTGAACACATCCGGCGGCTCTTGCGCCGTGATCGCCAGTGCCACGTCCATGCGTCCGCGGTAGTCCGGCACCAGGGTTTCCAGCTGCACGCCCGGCGACAGCTTGCGGATCTCGCGCAGGCAGTCGGCAAAGTGCTGGGCACCGCCGTCACGCAGGTCGTCGCGGTCCACCGAGGTGATCACCACGTACTTCAGGCGCAGGTCGGCGATGGCCACGGCCAGGTTCATCGGCTCGTCGACATCCAGCGCTTTGGGCCGGCCGTGGCCGACGTCGCAGAACGGGCAGCGACGGGTGCAGATGTCACCCATGATCATGAAGGTGGCGGTGCCACCCGAGAAGCACTCGCCCAGGTTCGGGCAGGAAGCCTCTTCGCACACGCTGTGCAGCTTGTGCTTGCGCAGCAATTGCTTGATGCGGTCGACTTCCGGCGACACCGGGATGCGCACGCGGATCCAGTCAGGTTTTTTCGGCAGTTCTTCGGTCGGGATGATCTTGACCGGGATACGTGCAACCTTTTCGGCGCCACGCAGCTTGACGCCAGCTTCGACCTTGGGCCGTGGGGCCGGGCGCGCGCTGACGTCCTGAGTGGGAATAAGGGTTTGCTGCGGTTCTTGCACAACAGTATTCATATTCAGTCGATTCCGCCCGCAAGGGTCGTCTGCTCAGCATAGTCGAGGTGCTTGACCAGCTGCCCGCGCAGCCTTGCCCTTACCTCGGTGAGTTCGATCGGGCCTGCCTGATCGCGCAGCTGGGTCATGGCCAGCCCCGCATACCCGCAGGGGTTAATCCGGCGGAATGGCGCAAGGTCCATGTCCACGTTCAAGGCAAGGCCATGGAAAGAACAGCCATTGCGAATGCGCAAGCCGAGGGAGGCGATCTTCGCCCCGTCGACGTAGACGCCAGGCGCGTCGGGCTTGGCCGCCGCCTCGACGCCATAACTGCCCAGCAGCTCGATCAGGCAGCGCTCCATGCGGCTGACCAGGTCACGCACGCCAAAGCCCAGGCGGCGTACATCGAGCAACAGGTAGGCCACCAGCTGACCCGGTCCATGGTAGGTCACCTGGCCACCGCGGTCGGTCTGCACCACCGGGATATCTCCCGGCAGCAGCAGGTGCTCGGCCTTGCCGGCCTGGCCCTGGGTGAACACCGGCGGGTGTTCAACCAGCCACACTTCATCGGCCGTGCCCGGGCCACGCTGGTCGGTGAACCGACGCATGGCCTCGAGCACGGCCGTGTAAGGCAGCAGGCCGAGGTCGCGAAAGCCGAGGCTGGCCGACATCAGAGCACCATTTTCACGATTCCGGTCGCGCGCAGGGCACTGTTGATGTTCTGCAACTGGTCTTCACTGGTGGCAATGATGTGCAGCTGCACCGTGGTGTACTTGCCTTCCTTGCTCTGGCGCTCGGCCAGGGTCTTGAGGTCGACCTCGGCGTATTTCTTGAGAATCTCGATCACCGTGTCCCTGAAATGGACCACGGTGTCGCCGATTATCTTGATCGGGTAATCGGCGCAGGGGAATTCGATCTTGTGCGACTTGACGTCTGGTTCGGTCATGGCAGTAACGGCCTCGTAAGCCGTGGCAACAACAATGCCCCCGCGTGAGTGTGCGGGGGCATGGCAGGTCACGATATCAGTTGAACAGCCCGTAGAAGAATAGCCGAATGCTATCCCACGCACGACGCAGGAAACCACCTTCCTCCACGTCGTCCAGCGCGATCAGGTCGGCGCTGTGTACCACATTGTCATCCAGTTTGACTTCCACTTTACCGATCACGTCACCTTTGGCGATGGGCGCGGTCAGCTGCGGGTTCATGGTCATGCTTGCAGCCAGCTTCTTCAATTGGCCTTTAGGCAAAGTCATGCTCAGGTCTTCGGCAAGACCTGCCTTGACCTGGGCTGTCTTGCCCTTCCACACCGGCGCCTGGGCCAGTTCGGTGCCCTTCTGGTAGAAGGTCTGGGTCTCGAAGAAGCGGAAACCATAGGTCAGCAGCTTCTGGGTTTCGGCAGCGCGCGATTGCTCGCTGTTGGTACCGAACACCACGGCGATCAGGCGCATGCCGTCACGTACTGCCGAGGACACCATGCAGTAGCCCGCCTCGTCGGTGTGGCCGGTCTTCAGGCCGTCGACGGTCTTGTCGCGCCACAGCAGCAGGTTGCGGTTGGGCTGCTTGATGTTGTTCCAGAAAAATTCCTTCTGCGAGTAGATCGCGTAGTGCGCCGGATCCTCGTGGATGATCGCCCGTGCCAGCACCGCCATGTCGTGCGCCGAGGAGTAGTGCTCGGGGTTCGGCAGGCCGGTGGGGTTCATGAAGTGGCTGTTGCTCATGCCCAGGTCGGTGGCAGTCTTGTTCATCATGTCGGCGAAGGCGTCTTCACTGCCGGCAATGTGCTCGGCCAGGGCGACGCTGGCGTCGTTGCCGGACTGGATGATGATGCCGTGCAGCAGGTCGCTGACGCTGACCTGGGTGCCGACCTTGATGAACATGCGCGAACCGCCGGTACGCCAGGCGTTTTCGCTGACGGTGACCGGATCGTTCTCGCCGATCTGCCCGCGACGGATGTCCAGGGTGGCGATGTAGGCGGTCATCAGCTTGGTCAGGCTCGCCGGAGGCAGGCGCTGGTCGCCATTGTTCTCGACCAGGATGTTGCCGCTGGAGGCTTCCATGAGCACGTAGGACTTGGCTGCCAGTTGCGGCGGCGACGGCATCATCTGCTCTGCCGCGAAAGCGGCAGGAGCGATCATCAGCGGTACAAGCAGGCAAAGGCGTTTGGCAAAGCTGGTTATGTTCATCCGTCTCTCGAAATGGCTATTGGGCTCATGCCCTCGCGGGCAAAACGTATTCCAGGCGCTGGGCCTGGCGAGCAAAACGGCCATTGTACATGGCTGCTCTGCCCGACTGCATGACAAACCGATCAGTCCCCCCGATCAGTCTGCCGTGACGACTTTGGGTTGCCCCAGGTTGGCGAGGCGTACGCTGTCCTGCATCTGCTGGGCCTCGCCCTGGCTGTTGATCGGCCCCAGGCGCACGCGGTGCAGGGTCTGCTGGTTGCGCACGATGGAACTGATGAACACCGGCGCGCTGACCATGCCGCTGAGCTTGGAGCGCAGCAGTTCGGCCGCATCCGGGTTGGCGAACGCGCCGACCTGCAAGTAAAGACCATTGCTCGCCGGCCCGCTGCCGTTGTTGGCAACCTGCACCGGCACCACGGCCGCCGCGTGCTGCTGCGGCGGCGGGGTCCATTGCTCGACGGTGCCGGTACTGGCCGGCAGCGGCTGGGTCTGGGCCACCTGGGGCTGGTTGAGCACCATCGGCGCCTGCTGACCACGCTGGGCCCACCATTGCTGCGGGTCGATGCCCTCGACGCGCACCCGGGCGGTACCGGTTTCGGCGTAGCCGAGCTTCTTGGCCGCGGCGTAGGACAGGTCGATGATGCGGTCCGAATAGAACGGACCACGGTCGTTGACCCGCAGGATCACGCTGCGCTGGTTGTCCAGGTTGGTCACCTTGACGTAGGCCGGCAGTGGCAGGGTCTTGTGCGCCGCACTCATGCCGTACAGGTCGTACACCTCGCCATTGGCGGTGTTCTGCCCGTGGAACTTGGTGCCGTACCACGACGCCGTGCCCTCGGCGCGGTAGTTGCGCGAGTCCTGGATCGGGAAGTAGGTCTTGCCCAGCACCGTGTAGGGGTTGGCCTTGTAGTTGCCGGTGTGCACCGTTGGGGTGGCGTCGGGGATCTTCGAGACATCCACGTCCCACCACGGCGCGCCGTCCTTGTGGGCCCGGTTGATGTCCAGGCCCGGCTTGGCGCGAACCACGTTGCTGCCACCTTGCGGCGTCGGGCGGCTGGAGGAGCAGCTGACCAGCAACAGGCCCAGGGCCGCGCAACCGATCAGTTTGAGAGATGTGTCAGTAAACAGTACGCGCATTACCTGGCGCCCCTTGCCTGGACCAGCTGATCCGAGAGTTGATGTACCGCCATGGCGTACATCACGCTGCGGTTGTAGCGAGTGATCGCGTAGAAATTCTTCAGGCCCAGCCAGTATTCCGGGCCGTTGTCGCCTTCGAGCCGGAAGGCGGTGACCGGCAGATCATCGCGCAGCGCATCATGACTCGACCAGCCCAGTGCCCGCAACTGCGCGACGGTCTTGACCGCCTCGATACCCGGGCTCAGGCCCTCGTCGACACGTTCGCCACGCACCTGGGCGCGGCTGACCACGCCCTCGCCGGCCACCCAGCCATGGCGCTTGAAGTAGCTGGCCACGCTGCCGATGGCATCGTCCGGGTTGGTCCAGATATTGATGTGGCCGTCGCCGTCGAAGTCCACGGCATAGGCGCGAAAGCTGCTGGGCATGAACTGCGGCAGGCCCATGGCGCCGGCGTACGAGCCCTTGAGGGTCAGCGGGTCGACCTGTTCTTCGCGGGCCAGCAGCAGGAACTCGCGCAGCTCCTTGCGGAAGAACTCGGCCCGCGGCGGGTAATCGAAGCCCAGGGTCGACAGCGCGTCGATCACCCGGTAATTGCCGGTGTTGCGGCCAAAGAAGGTCTCCACGCCGATGATCGCCACGATCACCTGGGCAGGCACGCCGTATTCCTTTTCGGCGCGCGCCAGGGTGGCCTCGTGCTGGCGCCAGAAGTCCACACCGCGGGCGATGCGCGCGTCGGTGATGAACATCGGCCGGTATTCCTTCCACGGCTTGACCCGCTCGGCCGGGCGCGAGATCGCATCCAGGATCGACTGCTTGCGCTGCGCCTCGCGAAACACCGCCATCAGTTGCTCGCCGGCAAAGCCGTAGTCGCGGGTCATCTCGCCGACGAACTCGGCCACCTGGGGCGAGCCGTCATAATCGGCGGCACTCGCCTGCTGACCTGGGGCCAGCAGCCCCAACAGCCCGACCCAGGGGGCACAGCGAGCCACCCAGCCACGCATTGCTTGCATTGAATTGTTCACCTTATTCAAACCTGCGCGATCCATTTGCGGTGCGTGTGGATCGACATCAAAACCCCAAACGCTGACAGCAGCGTCACGAGCGAAGTTCCGCCATAGCTGATGAAGGGCAGCGGCACGCCCACCACGGGCAACAGGCCGCTCACCATACCGATATTGACGAACACGTATACGAAGAAGGTCATGGTCAGGCTGCCGGCCAGCAGCTTGCCGTACAGCGTCTGCGCCTGGGCCGTGATCACCAGGCCGCGACCGATCAGCAGCAGGTAGATCAGCAGCAGCGCGCAGATGCCCACCAGGCCGAATTCCTCGCCGAGCACGGCGATGATGAAGTCGGTGTGGCTCTCGGGCAGAAAGTCCAGGTGCGACTGGGTGCCGAGCAGCCAGCCCTTGCCGAATACCCCGCCCGAGCCGATCGCCGCCTTGGACTGGATGATGTTCCAGCCGGTGCCCAACGGGTCGCTTTCCGGGTCGAGGAAGGTCAGCACGCGCTGCTTCTGGTAGTCGTGCATGACGAAGAACCACATCGCCACCGCCACCGGCACTGCCGCCGCCAGCACGCTGAGGATCCAGCGCCAGCGCAGCCCGCCCATGAACAGCACGAACGCGCCCGAGGCCAGGATCAGCAACGCGGTGCCCAGGTCAGGCTGGCGCACGATGAGAATGAACGGCACACCGATCAGGATCAGGCTGATCATCACGTGCTTGAGGTGCGGCGGCAGGGTGCGCTTGGCCAGGTACCAGGCGATGGTCGCCGGCATGATGATCTTCATGAACTCCGACGGCTGGAAGCGGATCACCCCGGGGATGTTGATCCAGCGCGTGGCGCCCATGGCGTTGTGGCCCATCACGTCCACCACCACCAGCAGGATCACCCCGCCGACGTACGCCAGTGGCACCCAGCGCGCCATGAAGCGTGGCTCCAGCTGGGCGATGACGAACATCGACACCAGGCCCAGGCCGAACGAGGACGCCTGCTTGAGCAGCATGTCCCAGTTCTTGCCGCTGGCCGAATACAGCACGAACAGGCTGCCGGCGGCCAGGGTCAGCAGCAGCACCAGCAGCGGGCCGTCGACGTGGATGCGCTGCAGGAAGCTGGCGCGGCGGCGCATCACGTCCTCGCTGGAGAGCATGCGATCGAAATTACTCTTCACGGGCCGTTTCCTGCGCGGTTGTAGGGTTGGCTGGCGGGGCGGCCGGGGTGGTCACCGACACATTGGTCGGGGCACCCGCGGGGTTGGCGTATTCAGGCTTGAGGCGACCGTTCTGGTCGAGCAGCCAGGCGTCCATCACCTGGCGCACCACGGGGGCGGCCACGCCGGAGCCGGACTCGCCGTTCTCGACCATCACCGACACCACGATCTTCGGGTTTTCGGCCGGGGCGAAGGACACGAACAGGGCGTGGTCGCGGTGACGCTCCTGCACCTTGTTGCGGTCATACTTCTCGCCCTGCTTGATCGCGACCACCTGCGCAGTACCACTCTTGCCGGCGATGCGGTACTGCGCGCCGATGGCGGCCTTGCGCGCGGTACCACGGGCACCGTGCATCACCATCTCCATGCCGTGGGTGACCCTGTTCCAGTCGGCCTTGTCACGCAGCACGATGTCTTCCATCGGGTTCTCGTCCACCGGGCGCACGCCCTCGACGGTCTTGGCCAGGTGCGGGCGGTTCCACTTGCCCTTGCTGGCGATCAGCGCGGTGGCCTGGGCCAGTTGCAGCGGCGTGGCCTGCATGTAGCCCTGGCCGATGCCGAGGATCAGTGTTTCGCCGGGGAACCAGGCCTGGCGCCGGGTCGCGCGCTTCCAGTCACGCGACGGCATCAGCCCGGAGGATTCCTCGAACATGTCCAGCGCGACCTTCTGGCCGATGCCGAAGCGGTTCATGTAGGCCGAAAGCCGGTCGATGCCGACCTTGTGCGCCAGGTCGTAGAAATAGGTGTCGTTGGAACGCATGATCGCCGTGTCGAGGTCGACCCAGCCATCGCCGGTGCGGTTCCAGTTGCGGTACTTGTGGTCATAGTTGGGCAGTTGGTAGTAGCCCGGGTCGAACACTCGCGAGGTGGCCGTGACCGCGCCGGTGTCCAGGCCGACGATGGCCACTGCCGGCTTGATCGTCGACCCCGGCGGGTACAGGCCGCGCAGTACGCGGTTGAACAGCGGGCGGTCGATCGAGTCGCGCAGCTCGGCATAGGCCTTGAAGCTGATGCCGGTGACGAAGGGGTTGGGGTCGAAGCTCGGCTGACTGACCATCGCCAGCACTTCACCTGTGTTCGGGTCGAGCGCCACGATCGCGCCACGACGACCGCCCAGCGCTGCTTCGGCGGCTTCCTGCAGCTTGATGTCCAGGCTCAGGACGATGTCCTTGCCGGGGATCGGATCGGTACGCTTGAGCACCCGCAGCACCCGGCCACGGGCGTTGGTCTCGACCTCTTCGTAGCCGACCTGGCCATGCAGCTCGGCTTCGTAGAAGCGCTCGATACCGGTCTTGCCGATATGGTGGGTGCCACTGTAGTTGACCGGGTCGAGGGACTTGAGCTCTTTTTCGTTGATGCGCCCCACATAGCCGACCGAATGCGCAAAGTGCGCACCCTGCGGGTAATGGCGTACCAGCTGCGCCGCCACCTCCACACCCGGCAGACGGAACTGGTTCACCGCTATCCGGGCGATCTGCTCTTCGGTCAGCTCGAACAGGATCGGTACCGGCTCGAAGGGCCGACGCCCCTGGCGCATGCGTTTTTCGAACAGTGCCCGGTCGTCCTCGGTCAGCTCCAGCACCTCGACGATGGAATCGAGCACCTGCTGCCAGTCACCGGAACGCTCGCGGGTCATGGTGAGGCTGAAACTTGGCCGGTTGTCGGCGACGATCACTCCGTTGCGGTCGAAGATCAGCCCGCGTGTCGGCGGGATCGGCTGCACATGCACCCGGTTGTTCTCCGACAGCGTGGAGTGGTAGTCGTACTGAATGACCTGCAGGTAGTACAGCCGGGCGATCAGCACGCAAATCAGCAGCACGATCGCGACTGCGCCGACCACGACGCGGCTACGCACCAGGCGGGCGTCTTTCTCGTGGTCCTTGAGGCGAATCGGCTGCGACATTGAAAAGGCTTACGACTATTTGTGGTAAGGGTGCCCGGACAACACGGTCCAGGCGCGGTACAGCTGCTCGCCGATCAGTATCCTTACCAACGGGTGCGGCAAGGTCAGCGGCGACAGCGACCAGCGCTGCTCGGCCCGCGCACAGACTTCCGGCGCCAGCCCTTCGGGGCCGCCGACCATGAAGTTGACGGTACGCGAGTCGAGGCGCCAGCGGTCCAGTTCGACCGCCAGCTGTTCGGTGCTCCACGGCTTGCCGTGCACCTCGAGGGTGACGATACGCTCGCCCGGCTGGACCTTGGCCAGCATGGCCTCGCCCTCCTGACGGATCAGGCGGGCAACGTCGGCATTCTTGCCGCGCGTGTTGAGCGGTATCTCCACCAGCTCCAGGGACAGCTCCGACGGCAGGCGCTTGGCATATTCATGCCAGCCGTCCTCGACCCATTTGGGCATGCGCGAGCCGACCGCGATCAGACGCAGACGCACGGGGCTACCTTATTCCTGGTCTTTGTTGAGCTTGGCGAAGTGCTCGTGGGTGTGCTCCGGGCTGTGGTGCTTGCCATCGGCGGCACGGCTCTGCTCGGCACCTTTCCACAGGCGCTCCAGGTCGTAGAACTGACGGGCCGAGGCGGTCATCATGTGCACGATGACGTCGTCCAGGTCCAGCAGCACCCAGTCGCTGTCGCCCTTGCCTTCTTCGCCCAGCGGACGAACGCCCTTCTCCTTGACCATCTGGCGGACCTTGTCCAGCATCGCGCTGATCTGACGGTTGGAGGTACCGGTGGCGATGATCATGTAGTCGGTGATGCTCTGCTTGTCGCGAACGTCGATGACCAGGACGTCCTGGGCCTTGACGTCTTCAAGGGCAGCTACCGCGACCTTGACCAGCTCTTCGCCTTTAATCATTTCTTGCTTGCTCATATAAAACTCATTCAACTCGTAGGTATGAGGCGCCGTTGGCGCACTCAGTTCGGCACACGGTACAGGCCGTGCGCATCGATATAGGCCAGTACTGCGTCCGGCACCAGAAACCGCACCGACTTGCCGCTGGCCAGCAGCTGTCGGATCTGCGTGGCCGACACCGACAAGGGTGTCTGCCAGACGAATGCTATGTGCCCGGCCGGCCCCTGCAGGGCTTGCGGGTCACTCACCGAACGTGCGGCCAGCAGGTTGCGCAGGGCATCCGGCGACTCGACGTCGGCATCCGGGCGCTGAAGCACCAGGATATGACAGTGTTGCAACAACTCTTCCCAGCGATGCCAGCTCGGCAGGCCGCAGAATGCGTCCCAGCCCAGCAGCAGGAACAACTGGTCGTCAGCGGCCATTTCGGCGCGCATCAGCTCCAGCGTATCGATGGTGTAGGACGGCTTGTCCCGGGCCAGCTCACGCGCATCGACGCTCAGCAGGGGCACGCCCTCGACCGCGCGCTCGACCATGGCCAGGCGATCCTGCGCCGACACCTGCGGCATGTCGCGGTGCGGCGGGCGCGCATTGGGCATCAGGCGCAGTTCGTCCAGCGTCAGCACCTCGGCCACCTCCAGCGCACTGCGCAGGTGACCGATGTGCACCGGATCGAACGTGCCGCCGAGCACGCCGATGCGCCGGGCGGGCGACGGCGTGGCAGCAACGGCGAGCGGGCTGTGCTCGGCCAAGGTCAGAACGACTCCTGACCGCGCAGCTGGCCGTCACCGATCACCACGTACTTCTCGCAGGTCAGCCCTTCCAGGCCGACCGGGCCGCGTGCATGCAGCTTGTCGGTGGAAATGCCGATCTCGGCCCCCAGGCCGTACTCGAAGCCGTCGGCAAAGCAGGTCGGGGTGTTGATCATCACCGACGAGGAGTCGACCTCGGCGGTAAAGCGCCGGGCCTGACCCTGGTGTTCGGTGACGATCGAATCGGTATGGTGCGAACCATAGTGGTTGATGTGCTCGATGGCCGCATCCAGGCCATCGACCACGCGAATCGACAGAATCGCCGCCAGGTACTCGGTGCTCCAGTCGTCTTCGCTGGCCGGCAGTGCCTCGATGATCTGCCGGGTGCGCTCGCAGCCCCGCAGCTCCACGCCCTTGTCGCGAAACTGGCTGGCCATCGCCGGCAGGAACGCCGCGGCGACCGACTGGTCGACCAGCAGGGTTTCCATGGCGCCGCAGATGCCGTAGCGATAGGTCTTGGCGTTGAAGGCGATGCGCTGGGCCTTGTCCAGCTCGGCGTGCTCGGCCACGTACACGTGGCAGATGCCGTCCAGGTGCTTGATCACCGGCACCCGTGCGTCGCGGCTGACCCGTTCGATCAGGCCCTTGCCGCCACGGGGCACGATCACGTCGACGTACTCGGGCATGCTGATCAGCGCGCCCACCGCCTCGCGGTCGGTGACCTCGACCACCTGCACCACCGCCGCGGGCAGGTCGGCCTCGGCCAGGCCGCGCTGGATGCAGGCGGCAATGGCACGGTTGGAATGAATGGCTTCGGAGCCGCCACGCAGGATGGTGGCGTTGCCCGACTTCAGGCACAGGCTGGCAGCGTCGATGGTCACGTTGGGGCGCGACTCGTAGATGATGCCGATGACGCCCAGCGGTACGCGCATCTTGCCGACCTGGATGCCGGAGGGGCGATAGCTCATGTCGCGGATGGCACCGACCGGGTCCGGCAGGCTGGCCACCTGGCGCAGGCCGACGATCATGCCGTCGATGCGGGCCGGGGTCAGCGCCAGGCGCTCGAGCATGGCCGGCTCCAGACCATTGGCGCGACCGGCAGCCAGGTCCAGTTCGTTGGCGGCACCCAGCTCGGCGCGGGCGGCGTCCAGGGCATTGGCGGCAGCGTGCAGGGCGCGGTTCTTCTGCGCGGTGCTGGCGCGGGCAATCACGCGCGCGGCCTCACGGGCGGCGCGACCCAGGCGGGTCATGTAGTCAAGAACGGACTCAGTCATGGGCTCAGTGTCTTGGCGGAGGGGAAAATCGGCTGATTATAACTGTCATGCAGGTATACGCCCAGCGGTGTCAGGCGGATGGTCGAAAACAGTGTATTAAGATGTACCGTAGCGCGTCCCTTCGCCGGCAAGGCCGGCTCCAGCAAAGCCCCGCCGCCGACCCGGACCATAAATTGCTATTATCGCGCCCATGACCGAATTCGCCCCCTGCCCGCCCCGGGCCCTCCCCGACAGCTTCTTCGACCGCGACGCCCAGACCCTGGCCAAGGCCCTGCTCGGCAAGGTAATCCGCCATCGTCAGGGCGAGCTGTGGCTGTCGGCGCGCATCATCGAGACCGAAGCCTATTACGTCACCGACAAGGGCAGCCACGCCTCGCTGGGCTACACCGAAAAACGCAAGGCCCTGTTCCTCGATGGCGGCCACATCTACATGTACTACGCCCGTGGCGGCGATTCGCTCAACTTCAGCGCCCACGGCCCCGGCAACGCGGTGCTGATCAAGTCGGCCTACCCCTGGGTGGATGCCGTCAGCGACCACAACAGCCTGGCGCAGATGCAGCTGAACAACCCCGACGCCAGCGGCCAGCCGCGCGCCGATCAGCGCCTGTGTGCCGGCCAGACCCTGCTATGCAAGGCCCTGGGGCTGAAAGTCCCGCACTGGGACGCCCAGCGTTTCGACCCCGAGCGGCTGTTCGTCGAAGACTGCGGCATAACCGTGAAACACATTATTCAGACCACACGCCTGGGCATTCCCCAAGGGCGCGACGAACATCTGCCCTACCGTTTCGTCGACGCCGACTTCGCCGCGCACTGCACCCGGAACCCGCTGCGCCGTGGGCAAGTCGAAGGCCGCGACTATTTCTTACTGACACAAGGAAACTGACACCATGGGCCCATGGCTCGACAGCCTGACCGGCTGGCTGACCGCGAACCCGCAATGGCTCGGCCTGGCAATCTTCATCGTGGCCTGCGTCGAATGCCTGGCCATCGCCGGGCTCATCGTGCCCGGCACCATCCTGCTGTTCGCCGTGGCGGTTCTCGCCGGCAGCGGCGCACTGGGCCTGAGCGAAACCCTGCTGCTGGGCTTTCTGGGCGGGCTGCTGGGCGATGCGATTTCCTACACCCTGGGCCGGCGCTTCCACCAGAACATCCGGCGCCTACCGCTGCTGCGCCACCACCCCGAATGGATCGGCAGCGCCGAGAGCTACTTCCAGCGCTATGGCATCGCCAGCCTGCTGGTGGGGCGCTTCATCGGCCCGCTGCGGCCGATGCTGCCGATGGTGGCGGGCATGTTCGACATGCCCTTGCCACGCTTCATCGCCGTCAGCCTGTTGGCAGGTGCCGGCTGGGCGGTGGCCTACCTGCTGCCCGGCTGGGCCACCGGCGCGGCCATGCGCCTGCCGCTGCCCGAAGGGTTCTGGACCGAAGCAGGCATCATCGCCGCCGGCCTCGCACTATTGATCGGCCTGAGCATCAGCACCAGCCTGCGCAGCAAGCGCTACGGCACACGGCTGATCGCCGGCCTGAGCCTGGTAATGCTGGCTGCGGTGTTCATCGGCTGGCCGTACCTGAACGATTTCGACCAGGGCCTGATGACCCTGGTGCAGGAACACCGCCGCGCCACGCTGGACGGCACCATCGTACTGATCACCCGCCTGGGCGACTTCCGCACGCAGTTCGTGGTGGGCGGTGTGCTCACCGGCCTGCTGCTGCTGAGCCGGCAGTGGCGCCCGGCGATCTTCGCCGCCTGCACGCTGATGGGCACGGCGCTGGCCAACGGCACACTCAAGTGGCTGTTCGCCCGCGCGCGCCCCGAAGTGCTCAGCGACCCGCTGACCTCCTACAGCATGCCCAGTGGCCACAGTTCGGCGTCATTCGCGTTCTTTCTGACGCTGGCGGTGCTGGCCGGTCGTGGCCAGCCGCCACGCATGCGCCTGACCTGGATTCTGCTGGGGTGCCTGCCGGCGATGTCGATTGCCCTGTCCAGGGTCTACCTGGGTGCACACTGGCCCACCGACATCCTCGCCGGCTCGCTGCTGGCCTGCTGCGTGTGCGCCGCCAGCCTGAGCCTGGTGCAGCACCGCGAGCCGCTCGGCGCCATGCCGCTCAAGGTGTGGTGGCTGATCCTGCCGGCCTGCGCCGGCACCCTGGCGTTCTTCGCCCTGCATGCCTTGCCCCATGCCCTGCTGCGCTACCAGTACTGAGACCTAGGCGAACAACTCGCCCTGCAGCCGCTCGAGCAGCGCCTGGATCGCGTCCAGGCGCTGGCGGGGCGAATCGATGGCCAGCAGGTCGAGCTTGTCTTCATCCTCGAAGGGCAGCAGGTAGGCCAGCTGGTTGGCCAGTGCCTGCTGGCCGATGACTTCGACCGGCATGTCCAGTGCCGCCACCATCGGGTGCTCGCCCAGCGCGCCGAGCAAGGCCAGCAGGTCGTGATCGTCCTCCTCCAGGGGGGCGTCGGGCTGTTCGCTGCGCCAGTTCACGTCGGCCAGCAGCAGTTGGTCCTTCTGCACCTCGTAGGGGCCGACATCGAAGCGCCGCACACCCTCGACGCGAATGCCCAGCAGTCCGTTGTCCTGCTGCTGGAAGTCGCGTATCAACGCCTCGCAGCCGATTGTCGCGAACCCCGACGGGGCATTGCCCACCTGCTCGCCTTCGAGGATGCACACCACGCCGAACCCGCCGCCCTGCTTCATGCAGCGGCCGATCATGTCCAGGTAACGCGCCTCGAAGATCTGCAGGTCGAGCTTGCAGCCGGGGAACAGCACGGTATTGAGTGGAAACAGGGGCAATGTCATCGAATATCCTCAGGCAACCAGGCTGACCGCCAACGGCAGGAACACCGCCGTGACCACTCCCATCAGGCTCATGCCCAGGGCCGCGAAGGCCCCGGTTTCCTCGCTTTCTTCCAACGCCACCGCCGTGCCCACCGCGTGCGCACTGATGCCCAGTGCCATGCCGCGGGCTTCCGGGCTGCTCACCCCGCAGGCCGACAGCAGGGCCGGGCCGAAGATCGCCCCGATCACACCGGTGATCAGCACGAACACTGCCGCCAGCGCCGCCACCCCGCCGATCTGCTCGGCCACCAGCATCGCAATCGGCGAAGTCACCGACTTGGGCGCCATGGTCATCAGGATCATGTGTTCGGCACCGAACCACCAGCCCAGCAACAGGCAGGCACAGGTCGCGACCAGGCCGCCGATTACCAGCGTAGTCAAGGTCGGCCACAACAGCTGGCGAATACGCCGCAGGTTCAGGTAGAGCGGGACCGCCAGGGCCACGGTGGCCGGGCCCAGCAGGATGTTCATGATCTCGGTGCTCTTGCGGTACTCGGCATAGGACACGCCGCACGTCACCAGTACACCGATCACCACCAGCATCGATACCAGTACCGGCTGCAGGAAGATCCAGCGGGTCTTGTCGTAGGCCGCCAGCACCAGCTGATAGGCCCCCAGGGTGATACCGATGCCGAACAGCGGGTGGTGGATGACCGCATTGAGGGCGCCGTGCCAGTCCAGGCTCATGGCTTTTCCTCACGACGGGCCTGACGGGCAATCATCTTCTGCATGAGCACGCCACAGAACGCCAGGGCGATCAGCACCGACAGCACCAGCGAACCGACGATGGCCCAGAAGTCGGCAGCAATGTCGGCGGCGTACACCATCACACCCACTGCCGGCGGCACCAGCAGCAACGGCAGGTAGCGCAGCAGGCTGCTGGCCGCCTCGCTCAACGGCGCACTGACCTCGCCGCGCAGCATCAGGTACGCCAGCAACAGCACCAGCCCGATGATCGGCCCCGGCAGCATCGACAGAAACAGGTGATTGATCGCCGTCCCCAGCAACTGGAACAGCACGAGCCACGTCAAACCACGCAACAACATTGCACTTCTCCCTCAGGCCTGGCGGCCATTATAAGCACGCTAACGACTGGTCTATACCCCGATATTCGCTGAAACAACGGTGACTTGACCGCATCCGGTCGGCGTGCTGATCTTAAGCAGTCGAACCTGTAGCAGTCACAACAAAATCAAAGACAACCAGGAGAGTCGCAATGCCCTATGTACCCGTTGCAGAGCTGGCGCAGTACGTTGGAAAGGAACTTGGACGTTCCGAGTGGCTGACCATCGACCAGGAGCGCATCAACCTGTTCGCCGAGGCTACCGGCGACTTCCAGTTCATTCATGTGGACCCGGTGAAGGCGGCAAAAACGCCATTTGGCAGCACCATTGCCCACGGTTTTCTCACCCTTTCGCTGATTCCCAAGCTGATGGAAGACATCCTCGTGCTGCCCGAGGGGCTGAAGATGGTCGTCAACTATGGCCTGGACAGCGTGCGCTTCATCCAGCCGGTGAAGGTCGGTTCGCGGGTTCGTCTCAAGGTCGACCTGAGCGAGGCCATCGAGAAGAAACCGGGCCAGTGGCTGCTCAAGGCCACCACCACCCTGGAAATCGAAGGCCAGGACAAACCCGCCTATATCGCCGAGCCGCTGTCGCTCTGCTTCGTCTGACCCGACCAAGGTGAAACAGCTGCCAGCGGCTGTTTCACCCGCGACAAACTGCGGCATACTCGGGGCCTGACTTGCCCGGACCCCGCCATGCGCCCATTCGTACCCCTTGCCCTGACCCTGCTGCTCGCCGCCTGTGGCGACGGTGAACCGCTGTCACCGCCCGACGCCCGCCTGCCCGATGGCGGCCGCTACCGTGGCGACGTGGTCAATGGCCTGCTGCAGGGCCCGGGGCGCATCGACTACCCCAACGGCAGCTGGTATGCCGGCAACTTCCAGCAGGGCCAGTGGCAGGGCCGCGGCGAATGGCACGGCAGCAATGGCGAGGTGTACCGCGGCGAGTTCCAGCAGGGTCTGTTTCACGGCCAGGGCGAGCTGACCACCCCGGGCAGCCACTACAGCGGCGGCTTCAAGCTTGGCCGGCGTGACGGCGAAGGCACCCTCAGGGAAGGCCAGGTACAGTATCGCGGGCAGTTCAAGGACGACCAGTACAACGGCGCCGGCGAACTGACCCTGGCCGACGGCAGCCAGTACCAGGGCCTGTTCGCCAAGGGCAAACCCCACGGCGAAGGCATCCGCAGCGATGCCAGTGGCAACCAGTTCAGCGGGCGCTTCGTCGACGGCCAGTTGCAGGGCAGCGGCACCTTCAACAGCGCCGAAGGCGACCAGTACATCGGCGAATTCAAGGACAACCACCTGCAAGGTCGCGGCCGTTACGAAAACGCCGATGGCGACGTTTGGATCGGCCAGTTCCGCGACGGCTCGCTGACCGGCAAGGGCGAGCTGTTCGGCAGCGACGCCAGCCACTACAAGGGCGAGTTTCGCGACTGGCGCTTCGCCGGCCAGGGCCGCCTGCAATTGCCCGACGGCAGCCTGTACGTCGGCGGTTTCGAAAACGACACCTACCAGGGCAAAGGCCGGCTGACGCAGGTCGACGGCAGCGTCGAAAGCGGCCACTGGGTCAACGGCCTGCGCGTGCGCGACGAACACGGGCGCCTGTTGCCCGACCCCCTGGAGCTGGCCCTGCTCAAGCAGGGCACCCTGCTCGACAAGGCGCTGGCCCAGGTACCGGCCTCCACCCCGGCCATCGAACTGTACAGCCTGGCCCTGGCCGGCGATGGCAACCAGAGCGTGTTCATGCGCGAGGCCGACTACGTCAGCGACATGCTCAAGACCCGTTTCGGCGCCACTGGCCAGGTCGCCCTGGTCAACCACCGCGACCACATGGCCGACCGCCCCCTGGCCACCCGCGAGAACCTGGCGCGGGCCGCACGCACCCTGGCCGAGCGCAGCGGCCCCGAAGACCTGGTGTTCATCTACCTGACCAGCCACGGCAGCCACGAACATGAACTGGTGCTGGATCTGCCGCGCCTGCAACTGGCCGACCTGCCCGCCGATGAACTCTCGGCCGCGCTTGCCCCACTAAAGGAACGTGACAAGATAATCGTGATCTCTGCGTGCTACTCGGGGGGTTACATCGATTCACTCAAGGACGACAAGACCTTGATCATGACCGCATCGCGTGCCGACCGGGTGTCGTTCGGCTGCTCCGAAGAGGCCGACTTCACCTATTTCGGCGAAGCACTGTTCGCCCGGGCACTGAACCAGACCGACGACCTGCAGCAGGCCTTCGAACTGGCCAAGACCACGGTGCAGCAGCGCGAGCAGGCCGATGGCTTCGAGGCTTCCGAACCTCAGCTGTGGGCGCCGCAACGGGTGCTGCAGCACTGGCAGAAACTGCGCCAGCAACAGGCACGAAAAGCACTGCAAAGTGCCGATGCGGCACAAGCAGAAAATACAAGCAGCCACTAAGCTGACTGTATCAAGGGAGAGACATCATGTACCTGACGCCTCAGCACATCCTGATTGCCGGAGCCACCGGGCTGACTGGTGAGCATTTGCTGGATCGGCTGCTCAACGAGCCGACCGTGAGCCGTGTGCTGGCCCCCACGCGCCGGCCGCTGGCCGAACACCCGCACCTGGAGAACCCGGTCGGCGACCCGGCGGTGTTCCTGCCGCAGTTGAGCGGCCGGGTGGACATCGCCTTCTGCTGCCTGGGCACCACCATCAAGCAGGCAGGTTCGGAAACGGCGTTTCGCGCCGTCGACCTGGACATGGTGGTAGCGTTCAGCAAGCGGGCGCGGGAAATGGGTGCACGGCACCTGCTGGTGGTCAGCGCGATTGGCGCCGACCCCAAGTCGTCGGTGTTCTACAACCGGGTCAAGGGCGAGATGGAACAGGCACTCATGGCGCAGGACTGGCCGCAATTGACCATCGCGCGGCCGTCGGTACTGCTGGGCGAGCGTATCGAGCCTCGGCTCGGTGAACAGTTTGCCGGGCCGTTGTCGCGGCTGCTGCCGGGCAAGTACCGCGGCATCGAAGCCTGCCAACTGGCGCGGGCGCTGTGGCGCCTGGCGCTGGAAGAGCAGGACGGGGTCCGGACCGTGGAGTCCGATGAACTGCGTAGATTGGGTAAGTAATTCAAAGGCCTCATCGCGGGTCGAGCCCGCTCCCACAAGGACAGCTCAGCCCCTTGTGGGAGCGGGCTCGACCCGCGATGAGGCCGCTGGCTACAACCCGCCGGTAGCCTGAAACCCCACCCCCAGCACCGTCAGCACCGACAACGGCAGCAACACCGTATCGAGCAGTGCACTGCCCGGCAGGTCCAGCCCCGGGTACGCCGGTGCCGGCGCGCCAAAACGGTCTTCAGGGCAGCAACCGCCCTGCAGCGCATACAGATCCAGCCGCGTACCCGAATACACCACCGGTGCCCCCGGCTTGGCCGCATCCAGCGTGCGCACCGTGGCGCAGCCGCTGCTCAGTGCCAGCACCGCCAGGCCTGCCACCAGCAGCGCCTTCACTCCTCGCCGCCAACATGGTGCTCGCCCCAGCGCGGCAGCATGTCCTGCGGAATATCCAGCAGGTTGAGAATCCGCGCCACCACAAAGTCCACCAGGTCGTCGATGGTCTGCGGTTGGTGATAGAAGCCCGGCGAGGCCGGCAATATCACCGCGCCCATCTGCGACAGCTTGAGCATGTTCTCCAGGTGGATGGTCGAGAAAGGCGCCTCGCGCGGCACCAGAATCAACTGCCGACGCTCCTTCAGGGTCACGTCCACGGCCCGCTCGATCAGGTTGTTGCAGGCCCCGGTGGCGATTGCCGACAGCGTGCCGGTGGAACAGGGCACCACCACCATCGCTGCCGGCGCCCCGGAGCCCGAGGCCACCGGCGACATCCAGTCCTCGCGCCCGTATACCCGGATCTGCCCGGCCGCAGCGCCGGTGTACTCGGTCAGAAACGCCTGGATCGACTGCGGCTTGGCCGGCAACACCACGTCGGTCTCGGTCGACATCACCAGTTGCGCAGCCTTGGAGATCAGAAAATGCACCTCGCGGTCTTCACGCACCAGGCAATCGAGCAGGCGCAACCCGTACTGCGCCCCGGAGGCACCGGTCATGGCCAGCGTGATGCGCTCCGGGCCGCTCATCGCAGTGCCTCGGCCAGCTTGCCGTGCAGCCCGCCAAAGCCGCCGTTGCTCATGATCACCACCTGGGTGCCCGGCGCGGCCTGGCTTTTGACCCGCTCGATGATCGCCTCGAGACTGTCGGCGACAATCGACGGCACCGTGCACTCGGCGGCGGTGGCGGCCAGGTCCCAGCCCAGATTGGGCGGTGCATACCAGATCACCTGGTCGGCATCGCACACGCTCTGGGGCAGGCCATCACGGTGGGCGCCCAGCTTCATGGAGTTGGAGCGCGGCTCGATCACCGCGATCAACGGGGCGTCGCCGATGCGCTTGCGCAGCCCGTCGAGGGTGGTGGCAATGGCGGTCGGATGGTGGGCAAAGTCATCATAGATGGTCACGCCCTGGACTTCAGCGACCTTTTCCATGCGCCGCTTGACGCTCTTGAACGCGCTCAAGGCGGCAATCCCGATGGCCGGCACCACGCCCACATGGCGGGCAGCGGCCAGGGTGGCCAGGGCGTTGGCCACGTTGTGCTGGCCGGTCAGCTCCCACTCCACCACGCCCTGGGCTTGGCCTTCAAAACTGACTTCGAAGCGCGAACCGTCGGCGCTGAGCAGTTTCACCTGCCACTGACCACCGGCGCCGGTGGTCTGCACCGGGGTCCAGCAGCCCATCTCGATGACCTTCTGCAGGGCCGGTTCGGTGGTGGGGTGAATGACCAGGCCTTCGCTCGGGATGGTGCGCACCAGATGGTGGAACTGGCGCTCGATGGCAGCCAGATCAGGGAAGATGTCTGCGTGATCGAACTCGAGGTTGTTCAAAATGGCGGTGCGCGGACGGTAGTGCACGAACTTGGAACGCTTGTCGAAGAACGCGCTGTCGTACTCGTCGGCCTCGACCACGAAGAACGGCGTGGCGCCCAGGCGCGCCGACACCGAGAAGTTCTGCGGCACACCGCCGATCAGAAAGCCCGGGCTCATCCCGGCATGCTCCAGCACCCAGGCCAGCATGCTGCTGGTGGTGGTCTTGCCGTGGGTGCCGGCCACGGCCAGTACCCAGCGGCCCTGCAGCACGTGGTCAGCCAGCCACTGCGGGCCCGACACGTAGGGCAGGCCCTTGTTCAGCACGTACTCCACCGCCGGGTTGCCCCGCGACAGTGCGTTGCCGATCACCACCAGGTCGGGGGCCGGCTCCAGCTGGGCGGCGTCATAGCCTTGATGCAGCTCGATGCCCTGGGCCTGGAGCTGGGTGCTCATGGGGGGATAGACGTTGGCGTCGGAGCCGGTGACGCGGTGGCCAAGCTCCTTGGCCAGCACCGCCAGCGAGCCCATGAAAGTACCGCAGATACCGAGAATATGAATGTGCATGGTCGACCTCACGAAACGTGGAGGCAGGGTAGCTTAGGGTGGGAAAAATCGCATCCTGAGTTTGCCTAGGCGCCCCGTGCAATCCCGTGCTTGCGCAGCTTGCGGTACAGCGTATTGCGGCTGACCCCCAGTTGCGCCGCCACCTGGGTCATGTGCCAGCGCTTGTGCTCCAGCGCCTGCAGCAGCGCGGCCCGCTCGGCGTCGTCCAGCGGGTGTTCGGCCTGCGGCCTGGCAACCCTGGGCTCGAGCGCTGCCGGGGGCTGGCGCACTACCGGCGGCAGGTCGTCGAATGCAATGCGGCCATCCTCGCACAGGGCCACCAGGGTACGCAGCACATTGCGCAACTGGCGCACGTTGCCGGGCCAGGCAAATTCCAGCAGCGCCCGGCGTGCCGACGGCTCTAGCCGCACAGGTTGGCCCGCGGCTTCCTCGGCGAGGACAAAGTCGAGCAACTGCGCCTTGTCGCTGCGCTCACGCAATGCCGGCAGGGCGACCTCCAGGCCATTGAGGCGGTAATACAGGTCTTCGCGAAAGCTGCCGGCCTCGACCCGGCCCAGCAGGTCACGGTGGGTGGCACTGATGATGCGCACATCCACCGCCTGCGGCTCGCCGCCGATCGGTACCACCTGGCGCTCCTCGAGCACCCGCAGCAGGCGCGTCTGCAGGGCCAGCGGCATGTCGCCGATCTCGTCCAGCAGCAAGGTGCCGCCGTCGGCCTGTTGCAGCTTGCCGCGCATGCCCTCCTTGCGCGCCCCGGTAAAGCTGCCGCCGCGATAGCCGAACAGCTCGCTCTCGATCAGGCTCTCCGGGATCGACGCACAGTTGAGCGCGACGAACGGTTTGCCCGCGCGCTGGCTGGCCTGGTGCACGGCCTTGGCGAAGGCCTCCTTGCCACACCCGGTTTCGCCGTTGAGCAGCACCGGCACGTCGCGCTCGAACACCCGCAGCGCACGCCGAAAATCCTGTTGCAGTGCCGGGTCGACCAGGCAGATGCGTTGTGCCGGCATTGGCGTGCTGGTGGCCGACGGCGCAAGCGGTGGCGCCACCGCACGGGCCTGGCCGCGCAGGCTGGCGAACAGCACACGGCCATCGCGGGTACGCAGCGGCCAGCTGGTGCTGGCGGCCGCCGTGGCACGCCCGAGCAGTTCATCCAGCGCGCAGTCGAAAAACGCCTCCACTGGCTGGCCGAGCAGCCCGCCGCGTGCCGTTGCCAGCAGGTTCAGCGCACTCTGGTTGACCGCACAGATACGCCCCTCGCCATCGAACGCCAGCAGCCCCTCGCTGAACAGCCCGACCGATTCGGCCTGCAGGTGAAAGCGCAACAGCCAGTGGTTTTCGAAATGGCGCAGGAAGTAGCAGCTCTCGATCATCTTGGCCGAGAGGTTGACCAGCGCCATGGTGTGGAACTGGCTCTGGCGCGACATGTCGGGGCGCGCCGACGATACGTCGAGCACTGCCAGCAGCTCGCCCTGCGGATCGAACACCGGGCTGGCTGAGCACGTCAGCCCGGTATGGCGCCCGCGAAAGTGTTCATCCTGATGAATGGTCAGGGCCTGGCGCTCGACCAGGCAGGTGCCGATACCGTTGGTGCCTTCGCAGGCCTCGCTCCAGTCGGCGCCCAGCCAGAGCCCGGCGCGCTCGAAGATGCGCCGCTCGGTGGGTGCGGTGACGCAGTTGAGGATCACCCCGCGCGCATCGGTCAGCAGAACCGCGTGCCCGGCGCCGCAGAGTTGCTGGTGCAGGCTGTTCATCTCGTTGCCGGCGATCTGCAGCACCTGCTGCAGGCGCTCACGGCTCTCCAGCAGCCGCCCGTGCTCGAGCACGGTGGGCGCAACGCTCTGGGCCGGGTCGAGGTGGTAGTCCTCCAGGCAGCGCAACCAGGAACGGGCGATCGACGGGTCGCTGCCCGGCCCCTGCAACAGCGCCTTGCCCTGGGTGACGGTGAGCACTTGCCGGGCGTGCCGGCTCAGATGATTGCTCTGCACTTTTTATTGTTCTCCGCACACGAGATGAACCCAGCATCCTCCTGCCGCCAGTGCATTGCAATGGTGGCGGGACCGTCGGGTCACGTTGTGTGCCACAACGGGTACAGAGTGTCACCCAGGCTGTGCCGGGGCTGGCACACAGCGCCTGCGGGGCGCCCTCCGCGCCGCGCCAAGCCCTTGATTTCACTAGGCCACCGGGCAGTGGCCCGTGCCTTGCACTACGCTTTACATCCTCCCTACAAGCACAATAGCCAGGAGACACACCATGCGTTACGCACATCCCGGTACCGACGGCGCGATCGTTTCCTTCAAGAGCCGCTACGGCAACTACATCAACGGCGAGTTCGTGCCACCGGTCAAAGGCGAGTACTTCACCAACACCTCGCCGGTCAACGGCCAGCCGATTGCCGAGTTCCCACGCTCCAGTGCCGAAGACATCGACAAGGCGCTGGACGCCGCCCATGCGGCCGCCGATGCCTGGGGCACCACCTCGGTGCAGGCGCGCTCGCTGATCCTGCTGAAAATCGCCGACCGCATCGAGCAGAACCTCGAACTGCTGGCCATCACCGAAACCTGGGACAACGGCAAGGCGGTACGCGAAACCCTCAACGCCGACATCCCGCTGGCCGCCGATCACTTTCGCTACTTCGCCGGCTGTCTGCGCGCCCAGGAAGGCAGCGCCGCTGAAATCGACGGCAACACCGTGGCCTATCACATCCACGAACCGCTGGGCGTGGTCGGGCAGATCATCCCGTGGAACTTCCCGATCCTGATGGCCGCCTGGAAGCTCGCCCCGGCCCTGGCCGCCGGCAACTGCGTGGTGCTCAAGCCGGCCGAACAGACCCCGCTGGGCATCAGCGTGCTGCTCGAAGTGATCGGCGACCTGCTGCCACCGGGCGTGCTCAACGTGGTGCAGGGCTATGGCCGTGAAGCCGGCGAAGCGCTGGCCACCAGCAAGCGCATCGCCAAGATCGCCTTCACCGGCTCCACCCCGGTGGGTTCGCACATCATGAAATGCGCCGCCGAGAACATCATCCCCAGCACCGTGGAGCTGGGCGGCAAGTCGCCGAACATCTTCTTCGAAGACATCATGCAGGCCGAGCAGAGCTTCATCGAGAAGGCCGCCGAAGGCCTGGTGCTGGCGTTCTTCAACCAGGGCGAGGTGTGCACCTGCCCGTCGCGCGCACTGGTGCAGGAATCGATCTACCCGGCGTTCATGCAGGAGGTGATGAAGAAGATCAAGCAGATCAAGCGTGGCGACCCGCTGGACACCGACACCATGGTCGGCGCCCAGGCCTCCGAGCAGCAGTTCGACAAGATTCTCTCGTACCTGGAAATCGCCGAGAAGGAAGGCGCCGAACTGCTCACGGGCGGCAAGGTGGAAAAACTCGAGGGCAACCTGTCGACCGGTTACTACATCCAGCCGACCCTGCTCAAGGGCACCAACAAGATGCGCGTGTTCCAGGAAGAGATCTTCGGCCCGGTGGTCAGCATCACCACCTTCAAGGACGAAGCCGAGGCCCTGGCCATTGCCAACGACACCGAATTTGGCCTGGGCGCCGGTGTATGGACCCGCGACATCAACCGCGCCTATCGCATGGGCCGCGGCATCAAGGCTGGCCGCGTA
>NZ_QKRS01000009.1:220695-258289 GCF_024261405.1 Pseudomonas sp. FBF18
ACTGGGCTTCTTCTAGGAAGCCCGGCTGCAAGCGGCAAGCTTCAAGCAGCAAGAAAAAGCAGACCCCATGCGATTTGCCTTCTCTTGCGGCTTGAAGCTTGCAGCTGTTCTGGCCCCTTTCGTGCAAGACCATCACCACAGGCCGGCACCCGCCGGTGACTAAAAAAAGAACAGGTGAATCCCCATGCCAAGCGATCATTCCGGCAACGCGCCGGCTTCCGTCGATTTCGAAAAGGTCGGTTCCGAGTATTTCCAGCAACGTGAACTGAAAAAAGGTGCCGCAGGCTGGGTCCTGCTGGTGGGTCTGGGCGTCGCCTACGTGATCTCCGGCGACTACGCCGGGTGGAACTTCGGCCTGGCCCAGGGTGGCTGGGGCGGCATGTTCCTGGCCACGCTGCTGATGGCCACGATGTACCTGTGCATGTGCTTTTCGCTGGCCGAACTGTCCTCGATGATCCCCACCGCCGGCGGTGGCTACGGCTTCGCCCGCAGCGCCTTCGGGCCCTGGGGCGGGTTTCTGACCGGCACCGCGATCCTCATCGAATACGCCATCGCCCCCGCCGCCATCGCGGTGTTCATCGGTGCGTACTGCGAATCGCTGTTCGGCATCGGCGGCTGGGTGATCTACCTGGCGTTCTACATCATCTTCATCGGCATCCACATTTTCGGCGTGGGCGAAGCGCTCAAGCTGATGTTCATCATCACCGCCGTGGCCGCGATTGCCCTGGCGGTGTTCCTGATCGCGATGGTGCCGCACTTCGATTCGAACAACCTGTTCGACATCGCCAAGACCGACGCAGCCGGCGCCAGCAGCTTCCTGCCGTTCGGCTACGTCGGCGTGTGGGCGGCAATCCCCTACGCCATCTGGTTCTTCCTGGCGGTCGAAGGCGTGCCACTGGCCGCCGAAGAAACCAAGAATCCCAAGCGCGACCTGCCCCGCGGCCTGATCGGTGCGATGCTGGTGCTGCTCAGCTTCGCGCTGCTGATCCTGGTGATCGGCCCGGGCGGCGCCGGCGCCGAAGCGCTGAAAAGCTCGGGCAACCCGCTGGTGGAGGCGCTGGCCAAGGCCTACGGCGGCTCGACCTGGATGGGCGGCTTCGTCAACCTGGTGGGCCTGGCTGGCCTGATCGCCAGCTTCTTCTCGATCATCTACGCCTACTCGCGGCAGATCTTCGCCCTGTCGCGCGCCGGCTACCTGCCGCGCAAGCTGTCGCAGACCAACCGCAGCAAGGCCCCGGTACTGGCGCTGATCATCCCCGGCATCATCGGCTTTGCGCTGTCGCTGACCGGCCAGGGCGACCTGCTGATTCTGGTGGCGGTATTCGGCGCTACGCTGTCCTATGTACTGATGATGGCCGCGCACATCACCCTGCGCATAAAACGCCCCAAAATGGAGCGTCCGTACCGTACCCCGGGCGGCATCTTCACCTCGGGCGTGGCGCTGGTGCTGGCCTGCCTGGCGGTGGTCGCAGGTTTCCTGGTCGACCCACGGGTGGTGATTGGCGCTGCGATCATCTATGGCGTGCTGATTGCGTACTTTGCCTTCTACAGCCGACACCACCTGGTGGCCGGCACGCCGGAGGAAGAGTTTGCCGCGATCCAGAAGGCCGAAGAGGCCTTGCACTGACCGCCCCGCGCCGCAGGCCTGGCCTGCGGCGCCATGGAGATTGCGTATGAGCAGTTTTGTACACACGGTGGGCACCCAGACCTACCGCTTCGACAGCCTCAAGGACGTCATGGCCAAGGCCAGCCCGGCCCGCTCCGGCGACTTTCTCGCCGGGGTGGCGGCCGGCAACGACGCCGAACGGGTGGCCGCGCAGATGGCGCTGGCCGATATCCCGCTCAGTCACTTCCTCAGCGAGGCGCTGATCCCTTACGAAGACGACGAAGTCACCCGCCTGATCATCGACACCCACGACAAACAGGCCTTTGCCGCCGTCAGCCACCTGACCGTGGGCGGGCTGCGCGACTGGCTGCTGAGCGAGCAGGCCGACGAAGACAGCCTGCGCGCCCTGGCCCCGGGGCTGACCCCGGAAATGGCCGCTGCGGTCTCGAAGATCATGCGCGTGCAGGACCTGGTGCTGGTGGCGCAGAAGATCCGCGTGGTCACGCGCTTTCGCGGCACCCTGGGCCTGCGCGGGCGCCTGTCCACCCGCCTGCAGCCCAACCACCCCACGGATGAGCCGGCCGGCATCGCCGCGAGCATTCTCGACGGCCTGCTGTACGGCAACGGCGACGCCATGATCGGCATCAACCCGGCCACCGACAGTATCGCCTCGATCTGTGCCCTGCTGGAGATGCTCGACGCGATCATCCAGCGCTACGACATCCCCACCCAGGCCTGTGTGCTGACCCACGTCACCACCTCGATCGAGGCCGTCAACCGCGGCGTACCGCTGGACCTGGTGTTCCAGTCCATTGCCGGCACCGAGGCGGCCAATGCCAGTTTCGGCATCAACCTCAACCTGTTGCAGGAAGGCTACGACGCCGGCCTGAGCCTGAACCGCGGTACCCTCGGGCAGAACCTGATGTACTTCGAGACTGGCCAGGGCAGCGCGCTGTCGGCCAACGCGCACCATGGCGTCGACCAGCAGACCTGCGAAACCCGGGCCTATGCCGTGGCACGGCATTTCAAGCCGTTTCTGGTCAACACCGTGGTCGGCTTCATCGGCCCGGAGTACCTGTACAACGGCAAGCAGATCATCCGCGCCGGCCTGGAAGACCACTTCTGCGGCAAGCTGCTGGGCGTACCGATGGGCTGCGATATCTGCTACACCAACCATGCCGAGGCCGACCAGGACGACATGGACACGCTGCTGACGCTGCTGGGGGTGGCCGGGATCAACTTCATCATGGGCATCCCCGGCTCCGACGACATCATGCTCAACTACCAGACCACCTCGTTCCATGACGCGCTGTACGCACGCCAGACCCTGGGCCTGAAACCGGCCCCGGAGTTCGAGGCGTGGCTGGCGCGCATGGGCATCTTCACCCAGGCCGATGGCCGGGTGCGGTTTGGCGACAACCTGCCACCGGCCTTCCGCCAGGCGCTGGCGCAACTGGGATAAGCGAGCCATGGACAAGCAACCCACGCAGCACGACAACAGCGACAACCCCTGGCTCGACCTGCGCCGCCTGACCCCGGCGCGGATCGCCCTGGGGCGCACCGGTACCAGCCTGCCGACCCGCGCACAGCTGGACTTCCAGTGCGCCCACGCCCAGGCCCGCGATGCCGTGCACCTGGCATTCGACCATGCGGGCCTGCGCGAACAGCTGAGCGAACGCGGGCGCGACAGCATCCTCTTGCACAGCGCCGCCAGCGACCGCCACAGCTACCTGCAACGCCCGGACCTGGGGCGGCGCCTGCATGAGGAATCGGCCCGGCAACTGCGCGAGCATGCCCAGGCCAACCCGGGCGGGGTCGACCTGGCGATCATCGTGGCCGACGGCCTCTCGGCCCTGGCGGTGCACCGGCACACGCTGCCGTTTCTCAACCGTCTGCAGGAGCACATCGATGCCGAGGGATGGTCCACCGCCCCGGTGGTGCTGGTGGAGCAGGGCCGGGTGGCGGTGGCCGATGAAGTCGGCGAACTGCTGGGCGCGAAAATGACCGTGATCCTGATCGGCGAACGTCCGGGCCTGAGCTCCCCCGACAGCCTGGGCCTGTATTTCACCTACAGCCCCAGGGTCGGCCTCACCGACGCCTACCGCAACTGCATTTCCAACGTACGCCTGGAGGGGCTGAGCTACGGCATGGCCGCCCACCGCCTGCTGTACCTGATGCGCGAGGCCTGCCGTCGGCAGCTCTCGGGGGTCAACCTGAAGGATGAAGCCCAGGTCCAGACCCTGGAATCAGACGCTGACACCCCTAAAAATGGAAACTTCTTACTCGGCAATGATTGAGAACTGACCACTTTTTAGCGGATTGCGCTTTTTTCGCGCTTTAGGCAGCATCTGGGGTGACGGCTGCCCGAGGTTCGCCGCCACTCCCCATGGACCCGAGGCCTGCTTATGCGAATTATCAAAGCAACTCTTGAGCATCTGGATCTGCTCGCCCCTCTGTTCGTCAAATACCGCGAGTTCTATGGGCAATTGCCCTATCCGGACTCTTCGCGCTCGTTTCTGGAAAAACGCCTGGAGCGCGACGAGTCGATCATCTACCTGGCGCTGCCGGACGACGATGACAACAAGCTGATGGGTTTCTGCCAGCTGTACCCGAGCTTTTCGTCGCTGTCGCTCAAGCGCGTATGGATACTCAACGACATCTATGTGGCCGAAGACTCGCGGCGCATGCTGGTGGCCGACAACCTGATGCGCGAGGCGAAGAAACTGGCCAAGGACACCAACGCCGTGCGCCTGCGCGCCTCGACCAGCAGCGACAACGAGGTGGCAATGAAGACCTACGAGTCGATGGGGTTCAAGGCAGATACCGAGTTCAAGAGCTATATCCTCCCGATCCATTCCGACTGACGGGCATCCTTCGTCAGCAAAGCCGGCTTCCACAGGTCTGCGCACTGGCCATGTAGGCGCCAGCCTTGCTGGCGATGGGCTGCATGGCAGCCCCGCTGCGCTGGGCCCAGAAATCCGCCGCTACAAACTGCTCCGCCATAATCACGCCATGCCCGTATAATGCGGCCTTTCAATTTGTGTGAAATTTTACCCTTACCTCGGGTAACGGCTACACACTTCGCACTGCCAGTCCTCGCATGCCCGTAGAGCCGGGTCTTGAACAAGGTGCCGTACATGGATTTCAACCCGCTGGACCTCATTCTGCATCTCGATACCTACCTCGATTTGCTGGTCAACAATTACGGTCCGTGGATCTACGCCATCCTGTTCCTGGTGATCTTCTGCGAGACCGGCCTGGTCGTCATGCCGTTCCTGCCGGGCGATTCGCTGCTGTTCATCGCCGGTGCCGTGGCCGCCGGCGGCGGCATGGACCCGGTACTGCTGTGCGGCCTGCTGATGGCGGCAGCCATCCTGGGCGACAGCACCAACTACGTGATCGGGCGAACGGCCGGGGAACGCCTGTTCAGCAACCCCGACTCGAAGATCTTCCGCCGCGACTACCTGCAGCAGACCCACGACTTCTACGAACGCCATGGCGGCAAGACCGTCACCCTGGCGCGCTTCCTGCCGATCCTGCGCACCTTCGCGCCTTTCGTCGCGGGCCTGGCAAAAATGGTCTATCCGCGTTTTCTGATGTTCAGCGTCGCCGGCACCATCCTGTGGGTGTGTGGCCTGGTGACGCTGGGCTACTTCTTCGGCAACGTGCCGTTCATCAAGTCCAACCTGTCGCTGATGATCGTGGCGATCATCCTGCTGTCGCTGGTGCCGATGATCATCGGCCTGGTGCGCAGCCGCATGGGCCGTGGCCAGGCCAAGGCCCAGTAACCCGCGCACATGTGGAGCCTGAGCGCCTGGCGGCGCCGTCGTACCCTGGCCCGCTACCCGATCGAGCCGCAGCAGTGGCAGCGGGTACGCGAGGGCCTGCCGATGCTCGACGGCATCAGCGACGAAGAAGATCACTGGCTGCGTGAAGCCTGCATCCTGTTCCTGCAGCAAAAGCACCTCACCACCCTACCCGGCGTCGACGCCGATGCCGAGCAGCGCCTGCACCTGGCGGCCCAGGCGCAACTGCCGCTGCTGCACCTGGGCGATCTGAACTGGTACCAGGGTTTCCATGAAATCGTGCTGTACCCCGATGACTTTGTCAGCCCCCAGCGCCACCGTGACGCCAGCGGTGTGGAACATGAATGGGACGGCGAACACAGTGGCGAGGCCTGGCAGCAGGGCCCGGTGATCCTGGCCTGGCCCGGGGTGCTGGCCAGCGGTGGCTGGGAAGGCTACAACCTGGTGATTCACGAACTGGCGCACAAGCTCGACATGCTCAACGGCGATGCCAATGGCCTGCCGCCGCTGCATGACAGCATGCGCGTGGCGGACTGGGCGCAGGCCATGCAGCAGGCCTACGACGATCTCAACCGCCAGCTTGACCGCAACCCCGATGCCGAAACGGCCATCGACCCCTACGCCGCGGAAAACCCGGCCGAATTCTTCGCCGTGACCAGCGAATACTTCTTCAGTGCCCCGGACCTGCTGATGCAGGCCTACCCCGCGGTTTACGCGCAACTGAGCGCGTTCTACCGCCAGGATCCACTGGCCCGCCTGCAACAGCTGCAACGTAGCCATCCGCACTACCAGCACACGACTAATTGACCAAGCCGGGCATCTGGCCGGGCGTGGCAAGCGTTACGGAATGTGCCTATAATCGCGACCAATTTTTGGCCAAACATGGGGGCAATGCCCAATGAGCTACAGCAAGATTCCGGCTGGCAAAGACCTGCCGAACGACATCTACGTCGCCATCGAGATTCCAGCCAACCACGCACCGATCAAGTACGAGATCGACAAGGACAGCGATTGCCTGTTCGTGGACCGCTTCATGGCCACCCCGATGTTCTACCCGGCCAACTACGGCTTCATCCCCAACACCCTGGCTGACGACGGTGATCCGCTGGACGTGCTGGTGGTGACCCCGTACCCGGTAGCCCCAGGTTCGGTGATCCGTGCTCGCCCGGTCGGCATCCTGCACATGACCGACGACGGCGGCGGCGACGCCAAGGTCATCGCCGTACCGCACGACAAGCTGTCGCAGCTGTACGTCGACGTCAAAGAGTACACCGACCTGCCGGCACTGCTGCTGGAGCAGATCAAGCACTTCTTCGAGAACTACAAGGATCTGGAGAAAGGCAAGTGGGTCAAGATCGACGGCTGGGGTGACGCAGAAGCGGCCCGTGCCGAGATCACCAAGTCGGTGGCAGCCTACAAGGGCTAAGCACTGCGCTTGAGGAAAAGCCCCGCGATTGCGGGGCTTTTTGCATCTGCGGCTCGCTGCTTGAAACAACAGCGTCCGACTCTTCCTACAACACCAACAGAAGCCCCTGTAATACCCCCGCTTTTGCCCCCGAAACACTTCAACCCAATGTTTATATAAACCCTTCTTTTCCCTCACTAAACTCAATCACCATGAATACATCTGGTGATCGTTTGAAAGCGCTCCTGCGCGAGTGCAACCTGACCGCTTCCGACTTTGCCGCTCAGCGCGGGGTGACGCCGCAGCATGTGAACAACTGGTTCCAGCGCGGCGTGCCCATGGCGCGTCTGGACGAGATTGCCGAGCTGCTGTGCGTACGCCCTCGCTGGCTGCGCACCGGCGAGGGCCCCAAGCACCACAACCCGCTGCCGCGGGTCAGCCGCAACCGTGGCGAGCAGGAGCTGCAGGCCCCGGACCACAGCCTGTTCGCTGCGCATGGCGAGCAGGACGTGCTGCTGCCCTTCTACCATGCGCAGCCCCGGCAGTTTGCCGAAATCCCTGGCCGCCACCTGCGTTTGCCGCGCTGTGCGCTGGACAACCTCGGGGTCGATGCTGCGCAGGCGCTTTGCGTGAGCATGCCCGACTACAACATGAACCCCTTGCTGCAGTACGGCGCGACCTTGGCGATAGACCGCAGCCTGACCCGCGTGATCGAGGGCGAGATATACGCGCTGCTGCACAACGGGCGCTTGCGGGTGCACACCTTGAGCGAACGGGCCAATGGCGCGTTGCGTCTGCACAGCCATGACGGTGACGAATTTCCGAGCGAAACCTACAGCCTGTCGCAAATCCGCAACCAGGGTCTGGAGGTGCTGGGGTGGGTGTTCTGGTGGGCTCACCTGCGGGATGATCGCCCGCGCTAAAGCGGTTGCAGCGGTTTTTTTGCTGGGCATTGCGATCCATTCCCAGTATGCTGTGCCGCACTCAAGCCCCGGTTGCAGCCTTGCATCCTGAGGGCGTGGCGCGGCACACACTGCCCCCGCCACCCCCGGCCCCAGCGCCGGATCACGATTTGAAGGCGGTTGCGGCTTACCAAAAGTCAGCCAAGACTGTCCCCGAGAAGCCGGCCACAAGCCGGCTTTTTAATTGTCCGAAATAATCCTATCCCATCCAAGAATCTTCCTGATAGCTTAGCTATTCCGGGGGTTTCAGGCATTCCCCTGTCCGATGGCGTTCAACGCCATTTGACCTCATCCGATGATGACGTGGGGGGACAGGTGGGGGGACAAAAGGAACGACAGGGGAAATCCAATGGGTAAGCTGAATCCGAAACAAGTCGAAAATCTGACCGAACCCGGCACCTATGAAGATGGTGATGGGCTTCGCTTGGTCGTCAAGCCAACCGGGCGCAAGTCCTGGCTACTTCGCTTCCAACTGGCGGGCCGTCGTAGGGAGATGGGCTTGGGCTCATTCCCCGAAGTAGGCCTCAAGAAAGCCAGACAAGAAGCCAGTGCTAAACGCAGCCAGTTGAGCGACGGCGTAGATCCTCTAGCCGCTCGTGACATTGAGCGTGCTGCCCAACGCGAAGCACAGCGAACCAGCGAGGCGAAACAGCTGAAGTTCGAGACACTCGCGAAAGAGTACTGCGAGGCACACGGAGGCACCTGGTCAGATAAGTGGCGCAAAGGCTGGCTACGGAAGCTGGAGCTGTATGCGTTTGACCATATCGGCAAGCTTTCAGCCGAGGATATCGGTACTCCCCAGGTGCTCAAGGTGCTGCAACCGATCTGGGCCACCAAAACCAGAACAGCCGACGAGGTACGTGGGCAAATTGAACAGGTTCTGGACGCCGCCAAGGCACGTAATCTACGAGAAGGCGAGAACCCTGCTCGCTGGCGCGGACACTTGGACAACCTACTCAGTCGCGCTGAAAAGAAGAAAGCACGGAAACGCGAGCACTTTGAAGCTTTGCGATGGCAGGATGTGCCAGCCCTGATGACCAAACTCAGTACAAACACAACTCCGGCGTCGTTGGCCGCCCAGTTGTTGATCATGACCAGCGCACGCGCCCACATGGTGAGGTTCGCTCGTTGGGATGAGTTTGATTTGGAAGCCGGCACTTGGTCTCTACCGGATGAGCGCATGAAGATGCGAGTCGCGTTTATCGTCCCGCTCGCTGATGAAGTAGTAAAGCTGGTGAAACGCATTCCGCGATCTGAGAGCCTCTATCTGTTTCCAGGACAGGGAAAAACAGGGGTCATGCACGCAAACGCCATACGCGCGCTTCTACATGGCATGAAGTACGAACACATCACCCGGCACGGTTTTCGTTCGTCCTTTCGAGACTGGGCAGGGGAGTGCACAAATTTTCCTCGTGAAGTCTGCGAGATGGCGCTCGCTCACGACGAACGCGACCAAACTGAAGGGGCTTACTCTCGCACCGACTTTCTCGACAAGCGACGCGCCCTGATGATCGAATGGTCGAACTTCTTGACATCTAAGGAGCCGCTACATAAATAGCCAAGGTTCGCTACCGTGAGCCAAATAAAAATACACAACAGTGTTTCAGTCGGCAGAACAGCCTTTACTGGGTCAGTTTTCGGTCAGCGGCAACAGTCAAGCCTCCTACCGGATCACTGAAATTGTCACACGGTCGTCTGTGCATGGGGCTTGCTAGCGGATAGTCTTGCGACTACCGCTGAAAAACCAATACCTGAGGGATCAAATGGACGTTCACGCCGCTATCGCTTTCTGCGTCAAGGTCACGGACCAGGAGTATCAACAAGCCTACGCAGACTGGGAGTTCGAGAGTTCTGTCATCAAAGGGCCAAATCCTCACCTAGTAAAATACATGATATTCGTTTCTGAGAAACTCAAGCCTCTTTGCACTTTTGAGATTTACAAATGGAGCACTGAGTTGATCGACGGAGAGTATTTATGGACAGTATCTTTTTCAAAGCGGTGGCTCAAGGTCTGGCCCCTTGACTCAGTCGTGAAGGCTAAGGATGCAGCGCATGGGTTCTTTATGCCTTCCATTTTGAATGGCTATAACCAAGAAGCGCTAGATCAGTGCGTAACTGATCTGGATTATGTAGTTCGAAAACCGGATATGAAGGTCGGCATGGATCTGGATGCAGCGGTTGACGCAGTTTCCACTCGATATTCGGTCGACCCAAGTCAAGTAACGATCTCAATAGTAAATAGCAATGCAAGATTTCCCGGGCCTAGTTCAACTGGAGCAGCTCCGTTGCTGCCACAAACTTCGGAATAGGCGCAGATGAGGAACGGGGCTCACATACCCTGCGCGCATTTGGATTTACCCCGCCATAAACATCGCTGTTACTCTGCCGCTCGAATCCACAAGACAGGGATCTGAACGTGTCATTCAGGAATAACGCGCATTCGATGCCAGTAGCGCCTCGCATGGATACAGTGGCGGCGCTACTCACCCAAGCAAAAAATATCGCGCAGCAGGTGTTTGATCTGCAAGGAATCGCTCCACCTGCGCAAAGACAGCACCTGCAGACACTGTATGAAAGGATGAACCGTTTTGAGATCCTGTCTCATCAGGACACGCAAGTCGATTTGACCATCCGCCAAGGCAAGGTCGCGATTGGAGAGCAGTTGACCGAGCATGCCGACGCTGCCCTACAGCAAGCAGTCTATGTGAAGCTTGTCCACGATAATCACCTACCGCTACAGAGTGTGCCGGGAGCAGCCGCCGCATACGAGCTTTGCCTACAGGATATGATCACAGCCTTGATGCGAGCCAATCGTCACCTGGCGATGCTCGAGGCGCTCAAGAACCTAGAAGGCAAACATTACAGCGTGCGCGGTGCCAAGGGGGGGCATGCCAAAAACATGCAGCCCTCCAGCAAGATGGCCTCTCAACTTATTCACGCCATGGTTAAGGGCATGCTCCATAACAACCCTGAGCTTGCGACTAGAAATAAGACCGACGTAGCCGATGCGATGGCGACCCGCATTTATAAAGCCAACCGCGAATTCGAGATGCTGGATATCGCTAATCTCGATGGCTTGAAGCAGGAGGTGCGCGATCTTCTGATCAGCTTTGCCAATAATGGCAAGCGAGGCAACCGGCGACAGGCAGACCGCCTGAGACTCGGACATATCCTCCGCCACTCGTTTCCCAAGCGGGATACGGAAGAAGCGCGCCAGATGGATGTCGATGCAGCGCGCACCCTAGGACGGATCGAAGGCGTGAGAACAGCGTTGGCTCTGCAACTTCAGATGCGCTTTGGAGAGTTACCTGTGTCAGCTATAGAAACGCTCGAAGCTGCAGACAGTCTTGATCAACTGCAAGCCTACCTAGAGCGGCTGACAGAGGCCCGATCGCTGGATGACGTTATGCAGAATAGCCAATGAGTTAATTACCCGATTGAAAACGCCACCTTGAAGGATGGCAACCTCGATTGCCCACTTTTGGTAGTAGAGGAAATAAAAGCGAGCAGCCGTCATTCAAAAATGGAGGTAATCAAAGATGAGTCATGGCAAGCTGGCTTCAAAGGCATTAACGCTAAATTTAGAGGGTAGGACATGAGAATTCCACGCATCGACAACCACGCGGCGCAGGAGCAGATTGACGCGGCCACCGAGCTATTGGCAGCTTACGAGCACGATCTTGAGAGGGAGGCCGCCGAGCTTCAACAAACTAAACGTGAAAAAGTCGAGCTGACAGCGCTTATTAGCTACGCGGAGCGCTCAGAAGAACGTCTGGCTGTCCTGCGCGAATCCGTGGCTGGCGAAGACTACAGTCAAAACGAACTCAGCCACTGCGGCGCGGATACGCTAGTGCAGTACAGCCGTTTTTTAGCGCTGGTCAACTCTCACATAAATTCCTGTGAACGGCGCGTCGGCGAGATAAATAAAGCGATTGAGCTGCTTAGGAGCGACGTTGAGATGTTGACTATAATCTCTACAGCCCGTTTCCGGCAGGTCTATTCCTACTGCACGTTCAGAACGCCTGGTTGGAGCTTTTTCCGTCTTCACAACAAGGCACCGAAGCGTCAACTGAACATCGTCTCGCTAAGCAAGTTTTTGTAATGCCTTAGTGACCAGCACCCATTATCTCGATGCGCGCACGCCCCCCTCTAAATTGAAGACTTGTAAGGGGAGAGAACAGTTCTAGTAATTAATTTACTCATCGAGCGTTCAGGGAAAATATCCAAATATGTGACATTTCCAGACTTTGACAATAAAACTTTTCCCTGAGACGACAGCACTTCAATAGCTTGATCTAAGCGCTTTACTTTTCGCAACTGACCTGGTCCCTTTTGCAGTATAGCGTTCTTTGCCAAAAACCTCTCGCCGACCTCTCGTCTTACTTGTAGCCAGGAATCCAACTCGTGGGCATCGATCTCCTCTTGAGGTAGCGATGCAAACATACGCAAAAACTCATCAGAGTACCAAAAGCAAACATCAATAGCCGCTTCCAAAGTTTCCATCGCTATATCCCCACCTCTTTTCTCGAAGAAATGAAATAAAGCAGCAACCCTTGCGACATTGTCAGCCAACTTTGATGCATGATCCCCCATGCCAAAGTATCGCCCCCCCGGCCTAATCTCCGACTCAACCGCATTAAAAACGGTTATCCATCTTTGAGCCGCCTCCTGAGAGAACCTAACCACCAACCTCGGCTTAACGGGATCAGTCAGAAACTCAACACTGCTTTTAAGTATCTCCATAATGCGGTCAGAAAATCTTTCACAACAATTCCAGGGCGTATCCCCTCCCGCAATTAACCTAGTTCCCTGTGTCGACTTGGGGTTGCAAACCAGAAACCTAGCCCACAAGCCAGATCCACGTGATCTTTCGCCATGCTTCTGCATATAGCTGGAAAACGAATTTTCTTGAACCATTAGAGACACCGTCAGCCGTGCTCTTACCTCATAACTTTCAGATGAAACACGGTCAACGGTTATTACATCCCCGCTCCATAAGGCATTCTGCTTTGACAGATCATTGAATGCCCTGCCCGTCAACACTCCCCCACCCTCACTAGAGATAAGCCCAGCCGTTGGGATGTTCTGGTGCAATCCAAGAAACAAAGCCTCTGACGTAGCGTCTTCGTAAAGCAACTTAAATCGTCGAGGCTTGACCGGCATACGGGCCTCATGATCCATGAATTGTTTACATGCCTCATCTCCATCCTTGTCATCTGATTGAAGAGTTTTTTTCAAAATTGACTTTCGGCGACTTTCCCAGATCGATTGCCTCGCACTCCAGTCAGAAAGTTCTTTCTGATAAATCACATCCATCTCATCCTGAAAGCGTCTAACCCCTCTCAAAAATACATTCTCCGCAGTCGACTTCCTCTCTCCGGAATTGGCCACTGTGAGCAGCATTAGTGATGCTGGAACGACTTGGCCATTTGGTTTACAAACATCAATTAAACCTTGAGCCGCCGTCGCTATGGCTGTTAGCACAGACGAAAATACAAGCGCACGTGGGGCTTTTATATTGCGTTCACCTTCATCTACTGCACCCACTATAACCGGCAAAGCCATAGACCTTGGAAAGGCTTCTCCTGGAATAGGAAGCCAACCAGATACGTCATTAAAGAAGCTCACAGATCAACCCCTGAAGAATTCACACTGCCAGCATTCCGACTTTTTGCAATTCGGAAATCAATCCACCGACAGACATCTTCCTCAATCCAACCTACAGCGGACGCCCCCAACTTAATTGGCTTTGGAAAATTGCAGTCGTACCTTGGCGACATCGGATTTAGGCGATCATAAATGGTCGATGTACTCAGCCCCAGGCACTCTCGTAACTGCCGCATGCGTAAAATTCTAAACATTGGTTTACTACTGTTTTCTTTGATCATTTCTACACCCGCTACGACTATGGATTCGATGAGAAGGACTTTAAGGCTCCTGCCACTCCTAGTCATCGAAGGTGCTAAACGCCCTATCCACCCTAAGCAGATCTATAGACATTTCCATGCATTTTGTGCTTGTCGCCTTCACCCCTTCGAATCTGCCAGGGTCACTGCAGCTGCTATTCCTGCGATTAATAGCAAAAATAGCAGCCGTACTCTCCCCTACACCTGCTCAAGCCTCCCTTACGGCTCCCCCCTTAGCCTGAATAATTCAACAGCTATGAAGCAGCCTGCCGATCAACCCATTGCAGCAGCAAGGCCCTGCCAGGCCCCTTTGGTTGTCGTCGACCCTGCTCCCAGTCCTGCAGCGTGCGCGAGCTGATCCCCAACTGCTTAGCGAGCTCCTGCTGGGTTAGGTTCAATCGTTGGCGCAGACAACATACTTGTCTGATGATGCCGGAAGACATTGAGCAGCCTTGTATGGGGTGATGCTGTCTCTTTGGCCCTTGCTGAGGGGGCTGCACTGAGGATTCCGTGTTAGCAGTTATAAAAGTAGATAAGGGAACTGCGAAACTTACAGACGGAGGCTCCGCTGTCTCCTGCGAATGCCCCCGTGACTGACTTTCATACTCAGGGTGCCGGGTGAGAAACTCACGACGCCAATGCTCGCTGTAGCTCATGCGAAAGACTCCTTTTCTAGTGAGAAACAGTGCGGCATTGCCGCACCATAGAATAGGCATGTTGAATACCTAATTAATCGTGCTCAGACCCTGCTGGTGGTAAACACGGCAAACCCCTGCCCCAGTTCCTGTGACTTACTGTAGGCCTTGCACAAGTAACTCATGGCGTAGACCACTGACTTGAGCGAGTCGGGAAAACGCCGCTCCAGACGCTGGTAAACCTGGCCACTTAGTTTGTCCTGACAGGCATGCACCAGCCCTGACATGTCATGTACAGCACGACCAATTGCCCAGGCCCAAGCGCGCACGATACGATGAAACAAGTTTTCTCTGCTGTAGGTACCGTCTGTACTAGGCCCATAGTTCCCTAGCCCCCCGATGGCGTCATAATTGAGCAGTAGCATGAGGTGATAGTGGGGCGCTTCGCTGCTGTTGCGCTCCCGGCACCAGATGTAGCGTATTTCGGTCGAGTATTTGGTATCTGCCCAGGCCAACTCCTTATTTAGATGGTAGAAGAAACGGGTCATTACTTCGTTGCTAATATGCGCATCTCTAGGTATCAAACCAACGGGATAACGTAAGTCGACCCGACAGACGAAGGTGCGAGCCTGTACCGAGAGGCAGTGCTGCAAGGTTTCCAAACCACGCTCTAAGTAGTTTTCAATCAACGGCCCATGCGCCAACTGTTGCTGCACGGCGAAACCATGGTATTCATTATTGTAAAATAATTTCAGTTTAGTATTGCAAGGATGACGCTTTGGTTGATGGTCGAACATGGTCGATTTCCTGTCGGTCGTGTATTGAAGGTTCACTGGCAAGCACAAGAACCTAGGTGCATTCAAACACCATGATTCGGCTTATACGTTGATTACAATTTCTAAATGACTTTAGACTTCAGTCACGCCATACGTTACTGCTGCTTATAGCGAGTTAATTTTGCAGGTATCTACCAACTGGCACCCACCAGGTGAGTGCCATGAATGACTCAACAACCAAAGATAATCATGATTATTATCGATAATAATTACAGGGCCTACTAGATACATACTACTTTAACCGTAACAACAGCAATGCGGCACCTGCGCATACTCTGGAGAAACAAGCCACCTGAAACCTTACTCCCCAGAACACTAGTAAGAAAACTGATTTTAACATTCGCAAAAAGATTCCATTCTCATTCGACACAAGAGCGTACAAACCGTCAGTTGTGTGCCATCGGTGATCTGAAGTCATATAGGCACTTCATATCGCAAACGTGTAAAAACTTACGACACTGCCGTACCCATATCGCCGCAAGGCGTCAAAGTACTACGTTTTTGCGTCTTTGCCGTAGGTAACGATGAGATACGAGATCAATCAAAAAAATCTCAGATCTATATTACTCCCATGAACACCCTATGGTATCGATGCTGTCGGGGATTTAGCGTGCCGGCAATTCGCTTAACACGCTCAACATTTGAGAGGAAGTTTTATGTATACCCCTTGCCCAAGTTGTCACTCAGGACGAGTCGTTACGAAAAACATCGGCAAACAAACAGGCGGCTTGATTGGCGCAGTAAGTGGTACCGCCAGCGGCGCTGCCGGCGCGCTATCGGGCGCAGAAGTCGGCGCGGTGTTGGGCGTAGTTGGTGGGCCAGCCGGGATTGCTATTGGCAGTATTGCCGGAGCACTACTCGGCGGACTGTTTGGTGGAGTGGCTGGAGGAGTCGCCGGTGCCAACTTGGGCGCACAGATGGATGACAAGGTGCTGAACAACTACCAGTGCCTGCATTGTGGTTACAGCTTCAGCGTCCACCGTTAAGTCGTTGTGAACAGGCGTCGCTTGTTGATGAGACGACGCTCTTTTTCAATCATTCGCAAGGAATCTTCCCCATGGCTCACCTCGTTGAACAAATGGCTTACGTTGGCGCCACTCCCTGGCATGGTCTGGGCAGCCGCCTTTCTCCACAACAACCACTCGAAATCTGGCAACGGGAAGCCGGAATGAACTGGCAGATCCAAGAAAGCCCGGTTCACTTCAAGTCCGATACAGTCGGCACGCTGGGGACGATTCATTCTTTCCCGGAACAGAAGGTGCTGTATCGATCCGACACCAAAGCGGCACTGTCTGTGGTCTCTCAGCGCTACCAGGTGGTCCAACCACGTGACGTCTTGGAGTTTTATCGCGACCTTACTGACGTGTCCGGCTACGAGCTGGAAACGGCGGGCGTACTCAAAGGTGGACGCAAGTTCTGGGCGTTGGCACGCACTGGGCAGACGGCGGCTCTAAAAGGAAACGACGAGGTCAACGGCTATCTGCTGCTGGCCACCTCCTGCGACGGTACGCTGGCCACGACGGCAACACCGACCACGGTGCGGGTGGTATGCAACAACACGCTGACCGTAGCCCTAGATGGCGGAGCCAACGCTATCAAAGTGCCGCACAGCACGCGCTTCGATTCACAAGCGATGAAAAAGCAGCTCGGTATCGCGGTCTCTCAATGGGACGAGTTCATGTACCGAATGAAAAATCTGTCTGAGCGAAAGGTTCAGTGGCCCGAGGCGATGAGCTACTTCATGAACGTACTGTGTGACACCAGCCCTAATAGTCCGCTACCGACAGTTCTGCCTAATGAGCGGGCGCTACGCAAGGTGCAAAGCCTATATGAGGGTCAGGGACGAGGATCGACACTGGAGTCAGCTAAAGGCACCGCCTGGGGACTACTCAATGCTGTAACCGAGTACGTGGATCACGAACGACGCGCCAAGAGCAGTGAATATCGGATCGACTCTGCATGGTTCGGCCAAGGAGCAGCGCTCAAGCAGAAAGCCCTCAAATCCGCACTTCAATTGGTGGCATAAAGCGGTGTGCAGCCGGGCAACCGGCTGCACACTAATCCTAATCTTCCAATTCCTTGGATATTTGTGACAGCAGCATTTCTTTGGACATTTCCGGATCCTGGAGCAACTGGCTTTTGATAAGCACAGTCGCGGGATGAACACCGAGATGGGCAGAAAGCTCAATCAATTTTTCTACGGAAGGGCTTTTCAAGCCTCGTTCAACATCGCTGACATAGCTCTGGCTCGGAGCAAGCTGCTCTTGGGCAAGGCCATGTCTGCTCCTCAGGATTTTCACTGCCATCCCGAAGGCTTGCTTTGAGTCCATTTCTGTTGCTCGCAAAAGCAACGATGAAGCCTTCGGAAGCGTAAAAGCACTATACTCGATTGAGTATATTCAGCTAAAATTCGAAAAAACATCTTCAAAAATCTTTAATTGGATCGAATGCAAGCAGCTAAATATGTGATTGCCATCTCGCAGAGATTGCTCGCCCCTCTCATCTCCACATGGCTAAAAGAGTACACATCCTACGAATCGGCAACTGTGGTAACGGCTTTCCAGAAAGAGCAGGGATACCTTCATCTTGCTTTTGTCTTTTCTATGCGTTTTTAAATTTATAAAGGGAATCACATGAAAATGGTGTACAAAATATTTGCGCTTACCCTGATGACATCCTCTGCATATGCTGCTGATCTATATAGCCAATATTCAACTCCCGACTCGATAGGTTGCACTGGCCCCCATAAAAACGTATGCACTGACACTACCCGTCCTGACGACATTGTCGTCCAATACAAAGATGCTTATGGCAAAGTCACTATGCAACAAGAGCCCTCTTTTGAAATCGTTACGTGCATAGGCATATCAGACAAGTGCATTGATAAAGATCGTAACTACCGAGGCAAATCGGTAACTGGTCGTGACGTTAAGTACGTGGTTTTCAAAGATTTTTATATCTATCCGGGCGGTGATGGCAAGGATTGGGCATATAAAAATGGTACAGGACCTTTATTCGGAGGCGCTGCGGCAGGTAACACCATAGCAACGCCTGCAGCCACCTCAGTGAAAGCAACGCCTACAGATAATGGCACCTATGACATCTGGTGCGACCCACAAGGCGATAGCTGCGACCTGACCATTGATGGAGGGAGTGATCAAGTCAGTCGCGCCAGATTGCCTGTGTATGTTCCGCTGGCGTCCGACACAAGCAACTGCACTATGGAGTTCTGCTATAACTCGAAACAGGACGTAATTGGCCTCAATCCAGACTACCACCTCTGGAAAAAATAAAATCGCGAGCAAAGTCGTAAGCTGAGGTCGTTCAGAGCATGCACCTTTCTGGACCGCTTCCATGACATGCGGCCAGTATCAACTGGCCATTTTTTTGGACTTCCATCGGATTACGTCCCTCCCCACCTGACAGCTGTCTATGTGGATGGCGTGGGTGCGTGAGATATCGTGCTCGATCTTTACGACGGTTCCAGCTAGAATGCCTTCTGCTAGGAGGACCTACCCCAATGATTGATGCAGTTGACCTTTTCTGTGGTGCTGGTGGCCTCACCGCTGGCATGCGCAACACTGGCATTACAGTACATGCTGGGTACGACATCGAAGGCCAATGTGCGTACGCCTACCAAGAGAACAACCAGGCCGCCTTCGTCAAAAAAGACGTAACGGAAGTAACAGCTGAAGAGTTGCTGGCCTGGTATCGCCCAGGTCAATACAGACTGCTAGCCGGTTGCGCCCCCTGCCAACCGTTCTCGACTTACAACCAAGGCAAAGACACCCGCAACGATCGTAAGTGGCCGCTGCTCTATCACTTCAGCCGCCTCATCGAAGAAACTGAGCCTCACCTCGTAACCATGGAAAATGTTCCTGACGTCACCAAGCACGAGGTTTACCATGACTTCGTGCAAAGCCTCAGGGACCAGGGTTATGAGATCTGGGACGGGCGGGTGGCTTGCGTCGAGTATGGGTTGCCACAACAGAGACGTCGCCATGTTCTGCTCGCATCTAAACTGGGAATGCCCATAAGCATTATCCCTCCAACCCACTTGAACGCCCCGGTCAATGTCGAGGACGTCATCGGCGAACTGCCTCGCCTAGCCGCTGGAGAACGTGACCCGAACGACCCCCTTCACCGGGCAGCAACGCTTACCCCGATCAACATGCGACGCATCATTCATTCCAAGCCAGGCGGCACTTGGAAAGATTGGCCACCGGAGTTAGTCGCCGAATGCCACCGCAAAGCGAGTGGCAAGACGTACCCGAGCGTATACGGACGTATGCGCGCAGATCGCCCTAGCCCGACGATGACCACCCTCTGCTACGGTTTCGGAAATGGCCGTTTCGGCCACCCTGAGCAGGCCCGCGCCCTATCACTACGTGAAGCCGCGATCCTTCAGTCCTTTCCCAGAAATTACGTCTTCATGGAGCCAGAGCAGATAACCTTCAAAGCCGTCGGCCGCATGATTGGCAACGCCGTCCCGGTGCGACTTGGGGAAGTTATAGGGGAAAGCTTGATGCAGCATGTCAGGACCTATGAAGCGAGTCGCAAAGCGGAAGATCAAACTCAAGCCTGAGGCGGGCCTTCAGCACCTCAGGCGTCTTCGTTTCACACTCCCACATCACCAGTACACGCCAGCCCAGTTTTCGCAATTGAGCTTCCTTCCGCGCGTCACGCTCTACATTCGCTTCGAACTTGGGCAGCCAATAATCTTGCCTGCTCTTGGGAGTGGTCGCATAGCGGCAGTTGGGATGCCGGTGCCAGAAACAACCATGCACAAATACCGCCGTCCGGAACTTAGGCAAGACTATGTCCGGTGAACCGGGAAGATCCCGACGATGCAGACGAAACCTGAGCCCTAAAGCATGCAATGCTTGACGAACTTTGATTTCCGGCCCGGTGTGGGCACGCTTGACTGAGCGCATGATTTCGCTTCGCGACGCGCATGAGCTCACGTGTACCATGCCTCGTACCGACTAGACGTTGTAACCAACTTTCGGCCTTTAGCAAGATTGCACGCCTCGCAGAGAAGCTGCATGTTAGTCACATCGTTGATTCCACCCTCCGCAAGAGGAACTATGTGATCGAAATGCTTGTGAGTCGATACGGAAACTAAACCGCTCAAATCTTTGTTACATGCTGCACACATTCCACGGTCACGGAAAAATACCGCTCGCCTCACCCACTCTGGTATATGGACGCGGGCTGGTACGCCATCCCTCGCCAGTAGTGCAAAATGCTCAGGCTCCAAGTCGGCCTTCTCTATACGCTGAACTACGCCTGACACATAGCCATTTAGCTTAGCGAGCAGAGCTCTATTGCCGAAGAGGATGAAGAACACCTCATTGGACAGCCGAGTGAATAACTCATCCAGCTCCCCTGTGAGCCTGAGATCCTGGTGATAATCGAAAATATGATCTTCCGTCACCTCCTCCAGAAGGACGGTATTTTCATTTAGCCAATGCAGAAACCCAGAAGACTCAATTCCATGGCGCATGAGCGCTTGATCAACCCATAACTTATCCTTTGGCCCTCTCAGAGCGGCTTCCAACGTAACCTCTCCAATCCGCTCATACATGAGTTCTTCAATAATATACTGAGCAAATTCATGCAGCAAACTACGCTTAGGGAAAGGCTGTAAGAATAGCCAAACCTCCTGATCCTCATGCCAATTGTGGAGATTACGCAAGTAGGACATTGTGTCGTCGAGAACGTTATGAACAATGTTCGTGTAGTAGTAGGTCTCGAAATACTTCATCTCGACAAATTCTTCACGCATGGCAGCCGCGACCTTTACAAGTATCAGGAAAACCGTGACTACGAGAGCCTCAGCCCCACTCATTGAGTAAATCCATCATCCACTAGCTGGAACAATCACCCCTGTTATCACTAAGGCTTCCAAATGCCGATGAAGCTGCTCGGGCAATGGATTACCGGAGACCAGTACGCCAGCTTCCATGTTCTGATCCATTGCGTATCCAGTCAAATTGGCACTGGTTATGAAACAATATGCACTGTCTGCCACTGCGACCTTCGCATGCACACTGCCGTTCACGAAGGCTGAACCTTTGTCTTTCCATACATAGAACAGCGCATCTGGAACTATCTTTTGCAGGTTACCAATAGGATCAATACTGACCTTTCCACCCTGGGTGCTCGAGAGCTCCATCAGAAACACGATCTTTACACCTCGCTTTGCCGCTGATCTAAGAGCCCTAGCTATCGACTCAATGTCGTACGCGACGTAACTCGTGATGAACAACCGCTGCTGAGCAACATCGATCACCTGGATCAATGCCTGTTCGGTTCGCCGAGCAGGAACGAGCTCAGTCGTCGGCCCCGTCCATACGAGCTCGACCCTCTGCCGATCCTCGGCATGACGAAAAGCATATGCTGCAGCCAAGAGCATTGCCGCCAACGTCTCGCCATTGATGGTCGATGCCTTCCAAATATCGATCAACCCCTTGAGTGCGTTATCCGCCTTCACGGACAGCACTCCCGCCCTCAAATCTCCAGCTTTCGCGACTTGCATTCCCCTGACCTTCGCCGCCAAGGCGGTCACCCGGTCATAGGAAATGATTGAAACCAACTCGGATAATGCTACCAACATCTCTCGCATCTTAAGCATCCGGGAAGAATGCCGCTTTGGCATTCTCGAAAGTAGGCACGACCATCGCCCGGTCGAGATATCGATTACCACGCTCGCAAGATGTCTCCGCGACGAAGGAACATGCATGGCAGGCCGCTGCGTGCAGACTACGGTCTTTCTGGGGGTCGTGCTCCGCGCATAGAGGATCAGATGAGCAAATACGAGCACGTCGCAAAGCCTGAACCAGTAGACGCTCCAAGTTTTCGGGTTTGCCCAGCTCGACCAATCCACCCAAGGTGCCATCGGAATCCGCAGCCGCTGTGTAAATGATGAAGCCGCATTGACTACCTCCTTCATTCACCTCGGCATAAATCCGCTCTCTAATGCTCGCCGCATTGTATCCGCACTCCAGCGCCAGCTCTCGAATCAGCAAATGCGCCAAGGTGTGCAGCATCACGTAACGGGCACCCGGATAACCATCATCTGGCGGACAGAGATGTCGGGAGTTCCGCCAACCTTTATGTCCGCCTCGCAGCCCTACATCAACAGCCTGAACTTCAGCACTCTGCTCCCACTCGGCGATTGATTGCTCATCGAACTGAATGAAGATGCCTTCACCGTGTACCTGATTAGCGGGAACCCAATCAGGTTTCACTCGTGACAGTGGTGCTTGGATCGGTCCAGATCCAGTACCACCGGAGTCGTCAGGCGCTTCTACTCGCGTGAAGCCAAGCAAAGCATTCACTTCGCGCAGACGCTTCAGCAGCAACACCCTAAATATCCTGCCTTGAAATCCATTGGGAACGGCCACCGCTTCAGACAAAAAGTGCGGATAGTCATTCACAGGCGACGGATCAATAAGCACTCGCCATTCCGGTCCTTTGATATCAGCCTCGGTGCCGCCCTCATCGCCCCCTGAACGGTGTGCCTCAATGGCAGCCCAGATAGCCTCTGCGGAATACAACTCTACCCCCGGTAGCAAACCATTTTTCTTTAGCACCTTTATGGTCGGTGGCAGCTCGTCGTAGTCATCCAAGTCATGAAAGGAATCCCAGCCATCAGTGATCAGTTGAGCGAGCGAGTTCTTTGCCTGAGGAATCGCCAACGCTGATAAAGAGACCGGAAACCAGCTATTGGTCGCGCCCAACAGCACGGCTCGCGGCCCGGCGTCGCAATCCGGTTCGAACTGATCCAAATGAGGATGCCGCCCACGACACCCAGGCAAGTTCTCCTTACCGAGCTGCCCAAATGCGTGGGACATATTGCGCGCCGCCCCGCAATCGTCGCACTTTGCCCAAAGATTCTCGGTCTGTAGGGACGCTCCGCTTTCGAAGAAGCGCAGCGTGCCTTTGCAATCGTCGGGGCCAGAGTGGACGAACCACTGCCAAGGGAAGTCATCTAGATGTCCATTTTTGCAAGCCAAAAGGAAACGTGCAGGAACTGCATCTGCATCCTTCGCGGGCTGATCCTTTTTGGAACCTCGGCAACCCTGATGAACGAAACGTGTCGCCTCCGGGCGGTATCGGCTTTCCTTTAGCTCGAACAACCCACTGTCATAAGGCGACAAAAGCCCGCACTTCACACAACGCAACCAGCGAGGGAAAGGACGAACTGGAACCCCCACGCTGGCTTCTGCTGAGAACGGATCTACCAGATCACTCTTACTGAACGGTGGCATACGTAGCGACTCAACCTGAGGGCCAAGTGCTTTTTGCACGGCAGCGAGCAAACGATTTTCGATCACTGGCTGACAACGATCCTTCTCCCAGACGTCAATGCCGGAGGTCACAACCGATAAGTTCGGCAAGTCGACCAGGGCACCTGGGCCGTATGCCCACAATAGCTGACTAGGTCGAACTGAACCGACGTGAGTTTTTTCGTTGGCCATCTTCATTCGTCCTTATCAGCCACTGCAGGGCGAGGCTTCCATTGAATTTCGTCTTTGATCTTCGTTGAGTTCATGACCAAACGAACTCCAGGCTCGACCTCACGCATCGACATTGGTACCGTCCAGTTATCCCAAGCCTGCGCACCTGGAGCCTTGATCAAGGCAACCGTTCTGTCCTTGTCTGGCCCCCGCTTCTCATATGCCAAAATACGGTTCCCCTGCATCACCTCGCTCACCCACTGATCAGCACGCTGCTTGAGCATATCGCCCGCGAGTTTCTTCGCAGGAGCTTCCGCAATGTTGTCGGCGCGCGTTTCGAGTACCTTCATCGCGTCCAGCATTTCCACCTGATTTGGCTGTTTAAGGCTTTGGGCTCCATCGTTAGGCGCGAAATCATCGCTTTTGGCGCGGATGAGTGACAGCATCGCTCCGGTCAAACCCCGATCCATCGCGCGCGGCGAAAACGGTGTGACTGATTGCGCCTCTACATGTTTGTAGAAGGTCGCGTGGTAATGCTCGAAGGTCTCATAATGCGAGAGATCGCGAGGCCGGGCCCATGTCAGCACGGTACACACTAGACCAGGGAACTGACGCCCCACACGGCTCGTAGCCTGGATGTATTCCGCAGTCCCTTTTGGCTGACCGTTGACAGCCATAATTCCCAGCCGGTTAACGTCGACCCCAACCGACAGCATGTTAGTGGCCAGTACGATATCGATCGCTCGAGAATCCCCTTCTTCCCAACGAGTAACGTACTTACCTTTTTCAGGATCCCACTCGGACTTAAACATCACTTCAAGCTGGTCGAGATACTTGGGAATGTCCTGGTTGGAAACACGAGAAGTCAGCTCACGAATATTCATAACGCTGCGCTGCGCAAGACCAGGGCGCTCCACCATGCTCATTTGTACCCGGTATGCACGTGTCTGCACATCATCTTCGGCCAAACGCTTCATACCGCCCAATTCACGTAGCGAGTTGAAGTACCCCACCATGGTCATGTATGGATCAGCCGCCTTACCGAAGCGATCGAACAGGGCCTGAGCAGCAGTTAGAGCAGCGGTGTATACCCGGATTAGCATTGCTGGCCGCGAGCTGCCCGGAGAACAAATGCCTAGATAACGTCGCCCTGGCTTCTGCTTGATCGGACGCTGCACCGAGAAAAAATTATCCTCGACATCCAAGCCATGCGGCGGGAAAACTGAGACCTGGCGCATGAATACGTTGTTGACCTGTTGCTGCGCCTTGCGCACGGTCGCCGTGGAGGCGATCACCTTCGGGCGGATCGAATCGTCACCCAGCTGCCAGGTGCAAAGCTCATCAACCGCCCCCTCATATAACCCAACCATTGTCCCCAAAGGCCCACTAATCAAGTGGAACTCGTCCTGGATGATCAGGTCCGGCGGCCTTACTGGAACGATAGTTTTGACCGACGCTGCTGCTGCTTTACCTGCTACAGCCCTATGGCCGGTATTGCACTCAGAGCCCGGCCAAAGCAAGCCATGACGAGAGCATTCCCTCGAGACACGACCGAACAGATTCCGCACCTGCCCACGCCACGCCATCATGGCGAACTTGTCGACGGTGGCGATCATCATGGACGGTGGGCGACGATACATCTCTTCGTCTACGACCATAACTGGCAAGCCAGGATGCGCCAGCTTGCTTGAACGGCCGCGGGAGAAGTCACAGGCACTGAGCTTATCGCCGCAGTAAATTGTCGTCCGCCCAACGATCTTGTCGACCTCAATATCTCTGCTTGGATCAATCTCCGTCCCGCACCATGGACACCCTGTAAGCTGTGCCGGCGATGCCATACCAGTGGGATTTCGTCCTGGGGTACGAATAGCTTCAATGAACCTGTGGCTATCGTCTGTGGTCCCCGGTGTCACCTTATTGCCGACCCAAAGGCCTATGGTAAACGCACTATCGCCTAAGGAATTATCACCCGCTGCAAGCGCTTCTCGGCGAATATGCTCCATCGCACAGATTAACGCGGTAGCCCGCTGGAACTGCTGCAGAGTCAGCAGGCGCAGGGTGTAGCGCATGATCACAGCGAGACCGCGAGAGGCATCGTAGCCGCCCATACTTCCTTGCAAGCGGCGAATCGCCATGGTGAATGCAGCGACACCAAGATATGCCTCTGTCTTGCCACCACCGGTGGGAAACCAAAGCAGATCAGCATAGGCCTGTAGAGGCTGAGTACGATCCGTATGTTTCGGATCAGCCAATCCAGGCAAGGACAGCAGCAGGAAAGCCAGCTGAAAAGGGCGCCAAGAGCGATTCTTCGAAATGTCGAACTCCGCAAGCTTGACAGTGCGACCGCGCCGACGCTGCAAGGCGAACGCACTATGCACACGCTGGATGGCCATCGCACGATTAGCAAAACGAAATGCCGCCAGAGCATCATCGTCTGTTGCCAGCAGACTCACACCTTCGCGCAGTCGAGCCAGAATTGCCTCACATTGCCCCAGAGCCTCATCGGCTTGCTGGGCGTAACCGACAGCATCGGTCTCAATACGTGCTCGCTGATCTTTAATCCAGGCAGCATAATCCTCAGTCAGTATTCCGAGTGCGGCAACGAGCTCGCCTGCCTCCAGTTCCGCTAGATGCTTCATATCCAGTAAGCCTTCGTCGACCAGCCTTCGCATAGCCGGACGATCTTGCGAATCCAAACCTGGAGTTTCGGTTACCGGCAACTCATATTGCGGCATCACCCTTGTACGCAGCTCGACAGCCCTAGCTACATCAACACCGGATAACGCATGCACTGCAACACCATGGCCTACCGCAAACTCGACCCGGTCGCGATAGATCATTTCCAGCGCCAGGCGTTCACGCAAGTCGTCATCGTCCGCAGCACCAACATTCGCCTCAAGGGCAGGACGACGACGAAATATATCTTTCACCGAAGCTACTTCACTGGCCCGCACTATAATTTCCGGCTGGAACACCCAGGCAGTGTCCCGATTTTCCGGAGGCTCCTCCTGGCCATTGACCAAAAACAGCGTAACCAAACGCTCTCCCTTCTCGTTTGGTGATCGCACAGTGCCCTGTATACGTACTTTCGGACATGCGGCGTCCGGAACAACAGGGGAAATCACACCGTCGCTCAGTGCCAGCAGGAAGACCCCACCAGAGGATTTTCTCCGCCAAACTTTGGCTTTGAGAACTTGCTCAATGGTCTTGACAACCCGGCCTTCGGCATCACGGATAGCCTTCTTGACTACTTTTGTATGCGCGGGATCATCAGAATTAAAGCGCTCATAGCGGCCCCAGCTCACTACGACCTCGAGACTTTCTGCATTACTATCGACACAGAAGGTGAACCCTAAACTCGAAGGTGCCAGCGATTGGTTCGAAGCGGTATCGACCTCTTCGTTGGCTTCGGAATCACCACCACCGGATTTGGGTGGAGAATCGACTTTGTTCGACTGCGCCTTCGGCTCCAAATCAGTAGGCTCGTCCTCCTCATTCGTCTCAGCAGGAGCTACGTCCTCACCACGCTCAGCGTTTTCCATCGGCGCTAGCTTGCCGACAAGATAGCGATCGCGGACACTCATATCGACGATGATTTCTTCCGGCCCACCGGCCGGCCCCAAAAGATCGTCCATGATGGCGCACTGCAGTAATTCACGAACGTAAGCCTCGTCCTCGATCAGAGGTATCTCGGCAAGGGTGATGCCGAGAGCACGCGGAATAGCTTCAGCGAAATCGGTCCAGGGCGCACGTATCACACTTCCAGTGGCCGGAGGCATCAAGTTGGTGCTACCGACCCCCACAGTAGGCTCAAGCACCTTGGCCCTGTCGAAGTATAAAGAAGTGCCTTCGCCATCAACTCGGATGCGCATTACACGACCGATACGTACGATAAATCCTGCAGGGTTCAGAACCAGTACCCAAGCGTCCTCACGCAACTTGGGATGGCGCCCCTTCAGATAAACGCCTTTATTAGCCAGACGAGCATCATCCACCAACCCACGATCAACCACGATCCAAGCCTCAGGGTTACTGTCCTGCTTTCGATCTTCCATGCTCATCTCTCAAATTCCGTTCACAATGTCTTCTAGCTTATCGAGCGCCTTGGTTTTCTCGATATAAGCCGAGTAAGCCACCTGAGCCCCGAGTATTAACGCGTCATAGTGCTTTATGCGACTACCAGGAGAGATCGCGGCCATGGAAGACTTAAGGCGTTCGGGGTTCGAGGACTCTTCATCCACGGTTTTGCCCAAGACAAACACGACTTCTATGTCTGGATCATTTTCGCCCATCTGGACCAAGATCTTGCGTAGTTTATCGACATAGGTCTGCCCTTGATCCTGTAACTCAAGAAGCCTCATCTTCCTGCCGACTTTCTTAAGCTCGACTATGATGTGCCTACCGGCGTTCGTGCGATACGCAATATCGACCCGCCCGAGCTCTTCCTTCTTGGTCATGTCATCAGTAAGGATGCCTTCAGCGATGAGGCGTGACTCCATGATGGGGCTGCCAGTCGCTCTGTCCCAAGCCGGATCAAGAAGCCAAAGATGATCAAAAAGATACTTTTGGAGCGCCCTCTCCTTGGCATCTTCGTCGACCAGGCTCTGGAACTCCTTTATCGCTTCGAGCCTTGACTTGACGATGTCACGGTAGAGCGAAGCTTCCAATGCATCACGATCGGCGAGAAGCGTTAGAAGCTTTTCGACATTGTCGACATGAAGAGCCAGTTCATCCGATGAACCACGCAACTGCATCCGTTCGAAAGCCAAAATGCCGTGCCGGTACAGAACCTTTCTGTCCTCTTCATCATCGACAGGAAGTGCGCTGAGCTTAGATATGAGGGTTTCCGCGCTCTTCCTGAATCCTGGCTGCAAGCCATTAAGCCACACAGCGAGCTTGGGAGAGTTCTCTTTAGCTTTCTCGACCTCGTGCTTGCGTCGCCATTCGCTCCAGCGCCTTTCAACCTGCACCAACCGCGACCTCAAAAATACGATGAGCTGGATATAGCGAGGATCATCCTCCTGGACACGCTGACGATCACTTGTCGCGATATCCGGCTGGTCATCGGCATCGAGAAAGTCTGCTTCAATCTGCCCCGTGAGGTACTTCGTATACAAGCGACCATCGTTCAACTTGTCCAAAATGTTTTCATGAAACAAACGGCCTCTTGCAAACACGACGATACCGTTGAGGTTGCCGGCATCCTCACTATCCAATTGCTTGGGCAAGCTAGCCGTTCCAATCCAGCCGGTCACTCGCCAGCCCGAACCCCAAGCATCCAACCGATTGGGAAGCGTCTCCTGCTCTAACAAACCCTTCGCAGAATCCAGCTCGATATCGGAGCCGTCCAGACGCCAGAGGAACTGCACCACAGGCAAGTCTCCTCGCTCGGCTGTCGAGATAGGTTGCCCGTCGATGATTATCTTGAAGTCGTGAGCCTCTCCAATGACGGAAAAGCGGCGAGCCAATCGCTTTCGAAGAGCTGTAACGCTTTTCCCCAGGCGCTGGCGGTTGATGTCACGAAGAACGATTCGAGTACCTTTAGTTACAGTTAAAAATTCTTCAGCCAGCGGCTCGGGACTGTAATGTGGCTCCTTTCGCTTCACCGAAGCCGCGATGCCGTCCACTGACATTCGCAGTCCATGAACCATTCCGTCCTTAGCCGACTGTACCTCAATGCCCCGTGCGACTGAGAATAATGAAAGCTTTCCCAAGCCTTTCCGCCCCATGACTGGCCGCCCTTTCGCAGTGATCCGGCCATGTTCAAGATCTTCATCACGCCGCCTGTAACCAACTCGCAAATATTTAGCGTTCATATCCTCAATCGACAGACCAATACCATCGTCCGCTATGTCAATCCACTGCCCTTCAGGGTCGATACGAATTTCGACTTTTTCAGCATCGGCATCCCAAGCGTTAGCTACGGCCTCGGTCAGAACGGCGGCGATATTGCTGTAAAGGTTGATCCCGAGATGATCAAGTACGTTCAGGTCTACCGTCATTTTGTATGTATCGCTCACTCTTCAACTCCTTGAACAGCCCAATATCGTACATCTCAACACTCGCCCTGCCGCTCTACCATCCACGACTTACTAAATCATCAATAGCAGCATTCCACTTTTTTCTGGATCATCTATTATTCGAAAAAAATTTCACTCTTAGCATTCCAACTAAAAACTGATCCCAAACAACCAAGCACCAATAGTCAATCACTCACTTTAGAAGCTCCGGATTGCACTACAGTGGCATCGTCAAAATCAAACCCTGACTGCTCAAAAAAATCAGCCACCTCACACTTCGACATCAGCAACCTTGAGCGAGAGGGTTTCTCGCTAGCCCCCTCTTTGGCAACGCCCTCTTCAGAGCGCTTTCGATTAAGCTCCGAGAGCCGATAAATAATCTCAACTCGAGCAGTCTCGCTTATGGTAAAGCGTACATTCTTGCCCTCCGGCAGATAACCAACCTTATGAAAACCGTGCTTTAGATCAAGATCATCGAAGTCATATGCGGATAGTACAGTCTCATTCAACTCCATCTGTAGCGCCCTCATCGCTACAACGCCATCGGAATCAACTTTCGGATCGTGAATATCATTATAAAATTTTGTCAGCCCCTTTCCGCTGTCAAGCAGACACATTTCTCGCTTCTCGAAATACCGCCTCCCGATAGCTGACAGAGCTTCATGATCGTCCTCTAAAACCCTATCCGGAAATGGTAGCGTTTCGAATATATCACCATGAGTATAACGCAGATCTTGCTTCATCTTTGAACCTCGCTCCCAGGCCCAAACTGCATGTATATCCGAGGACAAACAAGAAAAAAGAGCATAGCTCTCACTCGCAACAACTCCTACTGTGTTAGCGAACACGCTAGTATTTGGCACAAAGGTAAAACATGGATACTTGGTAGCCCCCGTGGCAAAAACTAAAACTTTGTTCAGCTTCGCCTCAGCCCCTGTCCAGCCTGTCGGATGCTCATGGAATAGGCCGCCCCGCCCAACTTTATGCAGCCAGGACTTCCCATTTTTCCCATGCAGCCACCAATATTTCTTATATCCTTGAGCAGATGGATTATTTTTCAACAATTGCCGCTCGGGCTTAACTAGAGACTCGACACGAACAAATAACTCACCAAACTTTCTTGCTTTATCTTCTGGCCAGTCCCAAAACTGAATAACCCAGCGCCCTGGCTGATGGCTTGGGCTTTGATTTACTTCCTGACCAATCAAATATGGAAATAAAACATCTACATATTCCGGATTCCGGACAATTATTTCAATAGCTTCGGCAGAGTCCAAAACAAACCCCATACCTAGAACAACCGACCCCTGAAAAGCCAAACTCTTATTTTTGACTAGCTTTATTGGCTCCCAGTGCTGCCTATCGCTAAGCGAGGAGGATATTTCCTTAGCATAGCCACCATTCAAACTACAGCGCCCGCCCCACTCGCCCGAATAAAAAATCACTCGACTCGTAACAACGTTTGCTTTTCCAGGCCAATTTTCACTAGTTACCGCAGAGTAAATAGAAGCGCCCTTAGATAAAATATTGGTTAAACCAACGTCCCGAGTATCACCTTCTGCAATTGTTTTTACAGCGATCAATCCTGCTGTAGATCTAGCTGCCAAAAGTGAAAAAGCTCTATTGAAGAAATACGAAACCAAATCTGCTGAGCCACGTATGCCATCGGCCAAATAGCAGACTAAATATTCGCGATACAAATCACCCGCAACTCCACTTATTTTCTGGCCGCCTAAGAAAGGCGGGTTTCCAATGATGGCATTGAACCCGTACGCCCCACGAGAAAACACCTCTGGAAACTCCAACGGCCAATGGAAAGGGCGTCGACTCAATTTACTTTCCGCAAAATCGGCAGCTTGTATTTTCATAGCGAGACGAGCAATAGCTGTAATAGCGCCCTGATCACCTTCGACAGCCTGCCCCGCTTGCATCGTTAGCGGCACGATTGCACGCTCTAGCGCGGTCGCGTTGCCCCTCACCGCAATCGCTTCACCAATGAATGCATCCGCAATAAGCTCCAGTACCTTGAGTTTCTGCCGCGCATCGGCATCAAGCCGCGCCATGGCTTCGACGTCATGGATATCGCGTATTGGTATTTCCCGTAAGCACACCCTCAGCTCCATTGCCTCGCGTACCGCCTGCTTAACATTTCGCCCGAACAGCCGCTGCTGCCCCTTACCGCTCGGCGTCATAGAGAGCTCAGTGAGCTGATCAAGCCGATGAATACCCAACAGGCTATCGCCACACTTGAGGTTATGGTCAAGGAAACCGAATGGACGGCCCTTGGCAAGGGTCACCAGCCAAATGGAGAGCTTGGCTAGCTCCACCGCCAAAGGATTCAGGTCTACTCCGTAAAGGCAACGTTCGGCGACCAAGCGACGAGCTGTCATCAGCCTATCTTCGGGATTAGCAGGTAAGCCTTCTAGGTCAACTAGATCATCGACGACTACGCCTTCGATGGTGATATACCGACCAACTGATTCTTCCGCAGCCCAGGCATCGGCGATCCGCTCTGCGAGCCAGCGACAGACCTGTACTAAGAACGCTCCTGAGCCCATGGCTGGATCGCAGATTTTTAAATCAAGAAGCTCCGCTGGTGATTTCAATAGCCACTGCTCACGCCCTCGCCCCTCGGAAGGGCCTACGTAGACGACCGGTTCCAGAGTATTTTCGACAATCTGTTCAGTGAGAGACTTGGGCGTGTAGTGTGTGCCCGTCTCCCTACGATCGCTACCCGTGGTGATGATAAAAGCGTCCTGGGGATATATGAGCGGATATCCCCAAGAGTCAGTACGAAGCAGACTGAGGAACGGCAAAGCACGATCGCGCAGCTCCTCATCGCCAGCACAGGCTGTAAGCAAGCGGTTGGCCTGGACTGCATCGACCGTGCGTTCAAGATCCTTACGTATAGCCCCTGCGCTACGCTTGATTGCATCAGCACCAGAAAGCTCATTTATCAATGCCTCCTCACCCCGTCGATGAAGAACTTCAAGTGCCTCCAGGGCATAGAGGGTCTTCTTCGCACCCTTGCCACCAGTCAGCTCCACCGTGACTCGTTCAGTTCGAGCAACTGTGCGCTCCAGTAAGCCTTCGTAGACATAGCCGATCTGTTCTACATCTAGTGCACGATAAGACAGGGTACGACCTTCATATTGCTGAATGGCTTCCAACAAGAGCAACACAGTGCGGTTATCGATCGGTATCGGTCGTGCGGAATCAACCTTCCAGTTGGAACCCTTGGCACGCCCTTCTAGGAAAGGAAACCGATCAGGGTCGAATATCGACCCCCCCAGAGCGGGAAGGCGCAGCGCTTCATGTTCAATACCGCCGTATACTGCACGGAATGTCGCTAGCAATCGTGACCAGGCATCATTACGTCGCTCAAGCACCTCCTCCGTTTCTTGGCGCAGTTGCATACGTAAAGTGGATATAGCGTAATTGCTCTCGTATGCTTCTTCCCCCATCAGCAAGAGACCACGCTCCTCGGCTGAGAGCAGGAACACCAGACGCATCATGATGGTCAGGCCCGCCTCGTAAAGCTCGGTAGGTTCGATACCTTTCAGCAGTGCCCGAGAGCGCTCGCGGTCTTCCTTATCCAGCGCCTGGATCAGCATCTCGACCGCACGACGGACCTGCTCGCCTAATGCATCGGTGACTTCTTCCTGATGCTGAATGGACTCGTCCAGCATTGATGGCAAGCTTTCATCGTCCGGCCCGAAGAAGCGCCTGATACCCAGCAAGGTAAGGAAGGCTTGGAGCGTCAATCGCTCCTGCCCCCAGAGGCGTGCATACCAACTCGCGAATGTCGATACTGCTCCAACAGAAGCATCAACAAGCATCCAGCGCTCGCCATCAGTGACTAGTCCGAGACGACAGCCGCTGGTCCGGCAGAGCCGTTCCATGCGCTCTGCTGGGCTCGCGATCCAACCATCGATTTTAAGGGCCGCTTGGAGGTCCGTACCTGCTGGATATATTTGGATCAGCAGCTGGCTTTGACCACCCGATACCAGTGCATAGTCAGGCGCTAAGGTGACACCATGTTCAGGAACAGTGACACGTAGTTCCGCAGGGATGTGCTCTGCACGTAGAAGTAGCTCGCCGCTATAGGACTCGTCGTACTCAAGGCCCCGGGCGAGCACTTCGTAAATCCAGGCTCTATGCAGTTCGGCAAACCGGGGGTCGTCGTTGTCACGAGCCTCGCACCACTCGTCATAAGCTTGACGCAGATATTGTCGAATTCGTGGCTCAACTGCCGGCAGGCCGGTGGAGAAGACGCGCTTCAGTACGGGTGTGGCAAGGAAAGGACCGGAAACCTCAATCAGCGACAACCATTCATCGTGGATATCAAAGGGGATCATACGCGGCCTCCTAAGGCTAACGATGCAGGCACGATGAAAATGACGGCGACAGGGAAGGTACGATCTTGTGGTTCTGAATAGCGTGCTTCGATAGCGCTGACTTCATGCTTCCGCTCTGCAGGAATGCGGATAAGACGTGCCTGCAAGGCCGAGTTGTCGCGGCGGACCTGGGTGCGCTCATTTTCACTAAACAAGGAGAATTGCTCAGGCAGCTCGTCTTTGTTCAGCTCTTTGCGAATGGAGTTATCTAGCTCATCAAGTACAGTACGAATATCTTCCACTTCTTTCTTCTTGCGGGTTTCCAGGGTATTACCCAAATATTCAAGGCGGTTGCGCGAGCGCGCGTTGAGGGATTGCTGGATAGACTCTTCGGAAGCGGCGAAGCGGCTTCGCAGGGTATCGAACGCCGCCCCTTCAAGTTGCTGCGGCTGCGCCTCGTCCAGCCAGGCCTGCAGCCGAGTGACGCCGTCCTCACGCTTGAAGCCCTGCTCTCGAAGGTAGCCGCCTGACACAGTCAGCTCTTCATGCAGGCGATGATGGTTACCGCCAGTAATCACCAGGCGCGACACCACCACGACAGCAGGCGCATCAAGACGATCGTCAGGTAGTACTCGCACCGTCACACGGTGCAACCGCTTGTTGTCCTCTTGTGCCCATACCTCCGCACGCAGCAAGCGCAAGCACATTTGAACTAAGCGATGGTTGAGATGAATGAGCACTAAATCATCTCGCCCCTTGGCGACTTCATGATCAAAGGTCACCGGCCGAGTCTTACCAGTGAAGGGATGCTCTAACCCTTCACGGCAACGCTCCCAAGCACCGCCCAACGGTGGCAGTTCGAATACGCTCCCCGGTGCGACACCTGCCATCGTCAGCGGTCTGAGAGCTGGCTTCTCCGCCAGCACCAAGCCCGTCTCGACTGCTTTCAGGATGTGCTCGGGAGAGAGGTGGAAGTCCTGCCTTGTCTCGACCAGCCGCTCATGCAGCTTGGCCACACGATTAGCAAGATCTTTTTCGGCACGGACGAAACGGCGGGCATGAACGATCTTCGCATCCGCCAGGCGGGTATCAAGATCACGTAGGGTGCCTTCTATGAGGCCTGACATCTGCGGAGCAATCACCGGGTTCACACTACCCATATCTGCGCGCATAGAATCGAGCTTACGCAGCGCACGCAAAATATCCTTCTTATGCCCGCCAACAACTTCGTCGTCCTCGCGAGCATCGACTGGGTGCCAAATCAGCACCTCCTTTTCGCGTTGGCCATGACGATCAATACGACCATTACGCTGCTCCATGACGTTGGGGTTATAAGGGATCTCCAGATGGATGAGGTAGTTGCAGTGGTTCTGCAGGTCGATACCTTCGGAAGCGGCATCGGTAGCGAGCAAGATACGCACAGGAGAAACGTCCGGAGCAGCTTGGAATGCCGCCTTCACCTGCTCTCGATCGTCATGGTCCATGCCACCGTGCAAGATCATGAGGCGATCTCCGCCTAAATCTTGAGTCGCCAGAATTTGGTGTAACCAATCGAGCGTGGTGCGGTACTCAGTAAAGAGAATCACGCGCTTACCATTCCACAATTGATCCGTTTTAAGATGCTTATCGATCCATAAAAGTAATGCTTTGGCCTTGGAATCGATCTGGTTCATCGCCAGCTGAGACCAATGCCTGAGTTCGTTGAGAAGGATGCGCTCCTCTGCACTCAAGGAGCGCGAGTGACGCGTGGCCTCTTCGACCGCCTCTTGCTGCGCAGCCTCGACATCCGCGTCATTGGCGTAATCCTCCTCCGCACGCTGAATGGCTTTGAGCAGGATTCGTTCGGATAGGTCCGTCTGCGCCTTACCGTTTCCACCGCTCTCCAAGGTTGCGACGTGTTTTTCCAAAGTCGACGCGAAGGCAGCCGGCGATGAGAACAAGCGCTTACGCAGTAGCTGATTAACGAAGGACGCCCCTGTTACGCCGCCAACTTCCTCATCTGCTGCTTCCCTGCTGGCACAGAATGCTTGCAGCTTATGATGAATCTCTCTTTCTCTGGGAGTGTAGTCGACGGGCAATGCTTCCAGCTTGCGCTGCGCATAGATTAGCTGACCATCTTTGTCGGTGATTTCGCTCTTGAGGCGGCGAATCATCACCTGGGACAGCTGTTTTTCTTCCGGCATGATGTTACGTGCGAAGCGCTGGTCATCAAGCAGTTCCAGCAACGAAGTAAAGGACTCGGTGTAACCGTTGTGCGGCGTAGCGGTTAGGAACAAATGATGCTGGAAGTGTGGGGAAATAGCGCGAATCAAACGGGTGCGCTGACTCTCGATGGCGTATTGCGCACTCGCTGCTGGCGCGACGTTATGCGCCTCGTCGACGACCAGCATGTCGAATTTTCGTGGATAGCTGACATGTGCCGGCAGGATATCGCGGAAAGCACGTAGACCATCACCAGCCTTGGCCCAATCCATTGACGTGATCAGGCGCGGGAAGGTGGTCCATGGATTGGCATGAATTCCTCTTTCGCGTCGCATCTCCTTAATGTAAGTACCATCTACGATGCGGAATTCTAAGCCGAACTTTTCCATCATCTCGACACGCCACTTTTCTTGAAGCGACGCGGGACAAATTATCAGTACAGTGCGTATACGATGGCGCAACAGCATTTCCTGGATGACCAAACCTGCTTCGATCGTCTTGCCAAGACCTACGTCATCAGCAATCAGCAAGTTGACACGAGCCATGTCGATGGCGCGCACCAGTGGATCCAACTGGAAGTCCTGAATGCTCACACCGCTGCGAAACGGCGCCTGGAGAAAACCGCGATCGGCATTTGTGGCGGCTCCCCAGCGTACGGCATCAAGAAAGGCTTCCAGCGTATTCGAGTCATCCTGCCCAGTGATGGCCGGTAATCCAGCACGTTCGATGACGTGCGCACCCGGCTCGATTTCCCAGATCACCTGGAGCTCTTCGCCCAATGCATCTTCGTCGATTGATGCCAGCGTGACGGAATTCTGCTGCACACTTCCCAGTTTGGAAGCATTGACCTCTGCAACAACCCACTGCCGGCGCCGGACCTCGACGAGCTGACCGGGTTCCGGGACGTTGCGGTAACTGCTATTTTCCACCGATACGGTCACTTCATTACTCCTAATCCCGTATCACCTCGTCAGACAGTGGTGAGAAAACGGATATGATTTTTTTAGAAAATTATGCGTCTGAAATCGAGTCGATCTAGACAAGGCGAAAAAACACCCAATCAGACGCCCGAGGACTGATAAAAACTCTAAAGTCGGCACCTCAGGAAACGCTTACGAAAGCATCCCGCTTCCCTGTTGCCCACGTCCTGCCAATGGCTGCCACATTATCCAGCCCAGCATTAAGGGTAAAGGCATTGTGCCGCCAGCAGGGCGATAAATTTCCTGACGGGCCGACTTTCAACAATCCACTGGAAAAAGCTTTTAAGCACTTGGGTAAGAATCATGCAACGCGACGCGCTGCTGGGGGGATAAATGGGGGGACGCATAAAAATTAAAAATAAATATCCTTATAAATCAATAATTTAACAAAACAAAAAAGCCGCCCACAAGCCGGCTTTTTAATGCCCAGTGTC